>JABMMO010000141.1 GCA_013205455.1 Actinomycetota bacterium | reverse complement strand
TTATTGCTTGTAAGAGATGGCCGGATTTTGTTGCAACATCGAGCACCGTGGGTACATAACGGTGACACTTGGGGAATTCCTGGTGGAGCTAAAGATTCTCATGAAACCGTTTTGGAAGCTGCGCTACGCGAAGCGAATGAAGAAATTGGCGTAGCTGCTCACTTAGTAACTCCCGTAAAAACTTATCTCGATGACCACGGTGAATGGAGTTATCACACTGTTATTGCAACTGCCGATATTGAATTACAAGCTTATGAAATGAATGATGAATCTATGGAAGTGCGTTGGATTTTATTCAATGAAGTCGGAGCTCACAATTTGCATCCAAGCTTTGCAAAATCTTGGCCCGAGATTTCTAAGTTAATTACTTCGCTAAATTTGTATTAGCTATATTGCTCGTGCAACTTTGCAAGTGATTCTCTTACTATTGCGCCATCACCGGTACGCCAAAGCGGTGGCATCGAATTCAAAAGAATCGAGCCGTATCTTTTGGTAACAATTCTTGAATCTAAAATTGCGACTACGCCACGATCATCGAGTGAGCGAATTAGTCGCCCAGTGCCTTGAGCTAGCAATAGCGCTGCTCGAGGCAATGAAACTTGCATAAATCCAGAACCGCCGGCCGCATCAATTTCAGCAGCTCGGGCAGACATCACCGGATCATCTGGGCGAGGAAATGGAATTCGGTCTATTGCAACCAGAGTGCATGAAGGGCCAGGCACATCAACGCCTTGCCAAAGGCTCATTGTGCCTAACAAGATAGAAGTTGGGTCTTTTTCAAAACGTTCTACAAGTGAACCAACGGTATCTCCGCGTCGTTGCGTAATGATTGAAATCGGTAACTCTGCCAACACTTTTCGCAGGTGTTCATCGGCAGCTTCAACACCGCGCCATGATGAAAAAAGTGCGAGCGTTCGGCCACCAGCAGCATCTATTAATTCACCAAGTTCAGTCAACGCTTCTTTACTTGGGCCATCGCGACCTGGCTCTGGTAAATGTTTTGGTAAATAAAGCATCCCTTGATTGGCAAAATCAAATGGTGATCCAACATCTAACATCGTGACATTTGATGGATCGATATCCCAATTGCTATCGGAATCTTCATTATCGCCCGCTTGGATTCCAAGATTTCGCGCAATTGCATCAAAGCCTTTTCCAACTGTGAGCGTAGCGCTAGTTGCAATAACTGGAGTTTTCGAAAAGAGGTTTTTACGAAGTTCTGCTGAAACATCAAGTGGAGCTAAATAGAGAGTGGAGAAATTCGGTTCAAACCACATTACATATCCATGGCCAATTTTTAACATTTTGGTCGCTGTTTGTTTTACTTCATTAACTGCACCTTTTACCCGAGCTCTTTCAGCAATTGAGTCAGGGTCGATAATTTCCGCATCTGCATTTATCGCGGCACCAAGAGCTTCGGCCGCCTCCTTTATTTTTCTTACTGGTGCTTCTAATTGAGATGGCAATTCATCAAGGCGGCGTTGTTCATCGCGGTTGTTGCGATAATCATCGGCGTAATCTGCAATAGCTGCCGCGAAGCCATCTGCAGCTTTTGAGAATGCATCTGATGTTTTGCCAGGCATATGTCGTTTTGCCATTTGAGCAGCGCGAATAACTCTGCCAGAGGTAAGTTCTTCGGTGACTGCTTGAGTCGTGCGATCCATGAATTCATGTGCTTCATCGAGCACAATCGCATCGCGGTCCGGCAAAATCGGATGCGAGTCTACGATTTCAATTGCGAGCAGAGTGTGATTTGTAACGACAATATCGGCGGTCTGGGCTTTCGCTTTTGCTTTTACCGCAAAACATTTTGTACCGAATTGGCAATCATCTGCACCAACGCATTCACGACCTGAAACCGAATTGGCTAACCAAACTCGGCGATCTACATCTGGGGCATCGTCGCGATCGCCCGATGCTCCAGGAGATTCGGCCCAAGCACGAAGCCGTTTTGCATCTTTACCGAGCACACCGATTTCCAAAAGCACTTCACCATCAGGATCTGGGAGTTCACTATTCATTTTCTGCAAGCAGAGATAGTTTCCAACGCCTTTATAGATTGCAAAAGATAAATCGCGGCCAAGCTCTTTCTCCAGAGCTTCCTTAATCTTCGGCAGATCGCGTTCGATTAATTGACGTTGTAAGGCAAGCGTTGCGGTTGCTACTAAAACTTTCTTGCCATGAACTAACGCTGGAATTAAATACGCCAGAGATTTACCAGTGCCGGTGCCGGCTTGGACTAAAAGATGGTGGCGATCATTTAGCGCGTTTGCTACCGCTTCTGCCATCTCGATTTGACCAGAGCGAGGTGATCCGCCAATTGCTTCGACTGCAACGTCGAGCGCGCTTCTAACTTTTGCGCCGAGTTGTGAAGATGCCATGTGGAAACCTTACTGTTGAAATTAAATAAAAAAACGAGCCCCAATAACTGAGGCTCGTTTCTTAATTACTTGTGGATTAGCTGCAACCAGATGTAGCGCCGCAACCTTCACAGACATAGCAAGCGCCAGACATACGCATTTTTACGCCGCAACTCATGCATAGTGGAGCATCTGTCTTAACTCCAGATAGTTGTTCCATCAACTCAGTTGAAGAACCGATATGTGATGGCGCTGCTTCAATCTTTACCTCTGTTTTAACAACTGTAGGCTTTGGCGCAACTGGAGCCGCTGCCATTGGTGCTGCAACTTCAATTGCGGTGTATTCGCCGGTATCTAGAGCGTTTGTGCGCTCAGCTACAGTGTAAAGACCGAGTGATGAGCGATCATCAAAAGGTAAGTAATCCAAAGCTAACCGACGGAAGATGTAATCCATCATTGATTGCGCCATACGAATATCTGGATCATCGGTCATGCCAGCTGGTTCGAAACGTAAGTTGGTGAACTTCTGCACGTATGTATCTAGCGGTACGCCATATTGGAGACCGATCGATACTGCGATTGAAAATGCATCCATTACGCCAGCAAGAGTTGAACCTTGCTTGCCGAGTTTTAAGAATACTTCGCCGAGTTTTCCATCGTCGTAAGTACCAGCTGTCATATAACCTTCTGCGCCAGCTACTGAGAACGAAGTAGTGCGAGATGGTCGTGACTTAGGAAGTCGTTTACGAGTTGCTGGGGCTGGAGCTGCACTAACAGTTTCATCTGCCTTTGCTGCTTTGCCATCAGAGAGCGGTTGTCCGACTTTGCAATTGTCGCGATATACCGCGAGCGCTTTTAGTCCGAGTTTCCAACCTTCGTAGTAAACCTCTTCGACGTCGGCAACAGTTGCATCTGCTGGCAAGTTAACGGTTTTTGAAATCGCACCAGATAGGAATGGTTGGCAAGCAGCCATCATTCGTACGTGGCCCATAGGAGCGATTGAGCGGGCACCTAAGGCGCAATCAAAGACGTCATAGTGTTCGGTTTTAAGTCCTGGTGCATCGATTACATGGCCATTTGCTCCGATGTATTCCACGATGGCTTCAACAGTCTCTTCGGTATAACCAAGTTTGCGAAGCGCAGCTGGCACGGTTTGGTTCACGATCTGCATCGAGCCGCCGCCAACTAACTTCTTAAACTTAACTAGCGAGAAATCAGGTTCAATACCCGTGGTATCGCAATCCATCATTAAGCCGATAGTTCCGGTTGGCGCAAGAACCGAAGCTTGCGCATTGCGCCAGCCATTCTTTTCGCCAATAGTTAAACATTTTTCCCATTCTTTATTAGCTTCACTCCAGACATCGCGATCTAGCGTTGTTGCAGGTTTAGCTGCAGTAGAAGCCGCTTGGTGCTTTCGCATAACCCGAGTGTGTGGCACTGCATTTCGAGCATAACCTTCATAAGGTCCAACGATTTCGGCAAGTTCTGCTGATCGTCGGTATGAAGTGCCAGTCATAAGTGAAGTAATCGCACCAGCAAGGGCACGGCCGCCTTCAGAATCATAAGCAAGACCAGAGGCCATAAGGAGCGCTCCGATATTTGCGAATCCAATTCCAAGTTGACGGTATGCGCGAGTTGTTACGCCAATTGCCTCGGTTGGAAAATCTGCGAAACAGATTGAGATATCCATCGATGTAATAATAATTTCGGTTGCTTTAACAAAAGTCTTAGCATCGAATGATCCGTCAGCTTTAAGGAACTTCATTAAATTTAACGAAGCCAGGTTGCAAGAAGAGTTATCAAGTGACATGTATTCAGAACATGGGTTTGATGCATTGATGCGACCAGTTTCAGGATTGGTGTGCCAATCGTTGATGGTGTCGTCATATTGGATTCCTGGATCTGCACAAGCCCAAGCTGCCTGCGCCATTTTGCGGAATAAATCTTTCGACTCTACTTTTTCAATAACTTCGCCAGATGCGCGAGCAACTAATCCGAATTGATCGCCGTTCTCATAGGAACGCATGAATGAATCTGATACTCGAACTGAGTTATTTGCGTTTTGGTATTGCACCGAGATGATGTCTTTGCCACCAAGGTCCATATCAAATCCAGCATCACGAAGTGCGCGAATTTTATCTTCTTCATTAACTTTGGTTTCAATAAATTCTTCAATATCTGGATGATCAACATCTAGTACAACCATCTTCGCAGCGCGACGGGTTGCGCCACCGCTCTTGATAGTTCCAGCAGAAGCATCAGCGCCACGCATGAAAGAGACCGGCCCAGATGCAGTTCCGCCTGATTTTAGAAGTTCTTTTGATGAGCGAATTCGGGAGAGGTTTAGTCCTGCGCCGGATCCACCTTTGAAAATCATGCCCTCTTCACGGTACCAATTAAGGATTGATTCCATGGTGTCATCGACCGAGAGGATGAAACACGCAGAAACTTGTTGTGGTGCATTAGTTCCGACGTTGAACCAGACTGGTGAGTTAAAGGAGAAAATTTGATTCATTAACATATGAGTTAATTCGTGTTCGAAAATTTCAGCATCTACATCAGTTGCGAAATATCCATTTTCTTTACCGGACTTTGTGTATGAAAGAACTACGCGGTCGATCACTTGCTTTAGCGACCATTCGCGATTTTCATATCCGACAGCCCCGCGGAAATATTTTGTTGTAACAATGGTCGATGCGTTTACCGACCATGAATCTGGAAACTCAACGCTGCGTTGTTCGAAAACAACTTCGCCGGTCCGCCAATTTGTTTGAACCACATCGCGACGTTCCCATGTGACCGTGTCATATGGATGAACGCCAGGAGTGGTGTAAACCCGCTCAATTGTTAAACCTTTACCTGCTTTTGCTTTTGAGCCTACGCGGTTTACGACCGTATCCGACATTTTCATTTCTCCAGTTTCTCTGCTTGATAAATCTAATTTGATTTTTATCTTCTTCTTTTAAAACGTCTTTTTAACTACTTTTCGATGCGTGAAAACTTCACTTAAGTTGTGGGAAGGAAATCTTTTCTGAAAGCTGCGAAGGCATAGCGCGGAGAAGTGCGATCTCGCCTTCGAAATCATCAAGAGAGGAGAAGTTACGGTACACCGAGGCGTAACGTAAGTAAGCAACCTCGTCGAGCTCTCGGAGTGGCGCAAGAATAGCCATGCCCACTTCTTGAGCTTCAATTTCGGCCTGTCCGGTAGCGCGGAGAGTCTCTTCAACTCGTTGCGCCAACAGAGCTAGGTCGTCATCGTTAACTGGACGCCCTTGGCAAGCCTTGCGGACGCCGTTGATGACCTTGTCGCGACTAAAGGGTTCGGTTGCACCACTACGTTTAATAATGGCCAGCACCGAAGTCTCTTGGGTTGAAAAGCGAGAGCCGCATTGAGTGCACTCCCGACGACGCCGAATTGCGGTGCCTTCTTCGGCCGGACGCGAGTCAACTACTCGAGAATCGTCATGTCGGCAGAACGGGCAATTCATATCGGCGTGTCATCCTTTCAATCCAGATTTTCTAGTGATCTTGGGTGTATTGATGCTTTCCCTCAAACCCCCACTAATGGAAGCATATAGCATCTTTACCCCAACATCTAGTGGCAACAATAAAGGGATAGTTGAGAGTTCTTGCGCATCTTGACCATAGAACTTTTCTGGCGTGTCGAGAAAGTAGCGAGCGCTACTTGATCGGGATGTAGATCCGCTGCCCAGCCTTCAACTCGGGAGATTTGAGGCTATTGAGCTCGGTAATTTCATCGACAGCTGCAAGTAGGTCGCCATCGCTGATCGTGCCCGCGATAGACCAGAGCGTTTCCCCCGGTGCCACCACAATCTCTTGATAGGTAATTTTAGTTGAGCTGGTTAAATCTGATTGCGCAAATGCGGAATAGCCAGCCACGATTAAAACTAAACTCGAAGAAATTACTGCAAGCCTTGCAACGAAGCGGCCTCTAGTAGTTAACGAAACGCTTGATTTATAAGGGTTTTTTAGCGAGTTGTCGAAAGCTATCGTGGACATTTTCTCTCCTGCTTTATATCTAACCGGCCTTGGTCGATCACTGGGGATAGTGTTCGAACGCCTGTTCTAATACAGAAGGTACACCCCACCACCGACACTCGCAAGTCAATTTAGAACATTTGTTTGATTATTTAGCAATTTTGTTCTAACCTACGGTTATGAGCAAAGTCAGCAAGCCCAACAAAAGCAAGGTAACCGAACTCCCAGATGGCCCTACCGATGAGCATGGCCTAACCCCACGCCAAGCGAAGATCCTTTTTGCGATTAAGCGCGCCATGGAGGCAAATGGATATCCGCCATCAATGCGTGAAATCGGCGAAGCCGCTGGCCTCTCCTCCCCATCAAGTGTGAAATATCAACTCGAAGCTCTAGAAGTGAAAGGCTTTATCCGTCGCGATCCATCTAGAGGTCGTGCTCTTGAAGTTCTACTTCCTGGCGAAAACTCACATAACTCAATCACCCCAGAGCGAACCCATAACGTGCCACTAGTCGGTCGAATTGCCGCAGGTGGACCAATCACTGCAACGCAAGAGATTGAGGAGCTCTATCCGCTGCCAGTTTCATTAGTTGGCGAAGGCGAACTATTTATGTTGAAGGTTGTTGGAGACTCAATGATCGATGTCGCGATCTGCGATGGCGATTTCGTGGTTATCCGTTCCCAAAAATCTTGTGAAAAGGGCGAGATCGTTGCGGCCATGATCGATGGCGAAGCAACCGTTAAAACTTTCTCCAAAAAAGATGGCCACGTTTGGTTACTTCCAGCAAACGATAACTACTCACCTATCTCTGGAGACAAAGCCGAAATCCTTGGCAAAGTAACAGCGGTACTTCGATCAGTTCGTTAAGCTGCGGGCTACCTTAAATCGTCCATTAATTTACCGCGCAGCCAAATTTAAATAAACTTTGTTTTTTAATTCCTGTAAATGTCGTCCCCATCTGCAAAAGCGGGTCCATTAAACACGATATAACTGCCCTTACCTACTAAAAAGTAGTTATCGCCAATATTTATAAATACCAAATCGCCTGCTTTTGCCATAAATTCATCATTTGAATTTATGGTAAATTTAAAAATTCCGTTAATAATTAAATATACCCGACAACTTACTTCCGTTTTTAATTCTTGATGCTTGCCGTCGATTTCAACGAGCGTTGCACTCAAATTCGAACTATCGCTCTCTCTTGTAATTAAACGCTTAAATCTTAGGGAGTTTTCTGGTTCAATGAACCAATTTAAAGATTCTTGATTTACTTTTCTGGAAACACCCACATTGATACCCCTAAATACATATTGAAAATAACTACCCTAAATCTTATATAAATTCAGGGTAGTTATTCGATCTAACAGTTATGAATTTGCATATGCCGATTTGACTGAAAAGGACTGTAAGCCAAGTTTTCGAGCGTCATTACCTACGTAACTATCCCAAAGCCCTGCAAGATTGTTATGGGATGTTTCATATCTTAACCAAGTATCAACATAATGCTTCATCCGATAATCACCCGCAGGCATGAAAAAACTATTTTCGTCAACGAATACTGGTGCGGCCTTAAAAACAGTCGTTCCTGGATAAGCTTTAATAGCTCCTGCCACTTCAAACTCACCAACTAACATTGCATTAGAACGACCTGCACCGACATCAGCTAGCGCCGCTTGATTTTCTAATCGCTTCAACTTTGCTTTTGGATATAACAAAACCGCCGCAGATTCTTGTGATGAACCTACTACTACAGCAATTGTGACTTTTGCGCTATTTAGCTCCGAAAGACTTTTAATTGCAAAACCTTTCTTAAGAAGAACAACATTTGACTCAACAAATGCTGGTGCACCTGAAAATAAAACTTTCTGGGCTCTGGCAGGTTTAATTGTTGCCGCTATTCCTGACATATCAAATTTGCCAGCTGCTTGGGCTGCAAAAAGTTCTCCAAATGGAATTTCAACCCACACGGGAGTTGCTCCTAATGAAGCCGCGAGTTTATTTGCTAAATCTATAATGTAGCCTGTGGGAGTTCCATTAGCGGTTTTATACTGCAGTGGTGCAAAGCCTAGATCAACTCCAAAACTGATTTTTTTTGAATCAATCGCTTTATCCAAAATAGAATCGTAAATTGTTGCATTTGCCCCAACTTTGTCTATTGCAGTTACTGCCTTTGCCGGATGGCTAATAACAGAGAGCGCTCCTGCTCCAAGCACTAGACCTGCTCCTTTAATTAGGTTACGGCGATTATGCATACTGTTTTCAGGGCTAGAATTTTCTCCTTTTACGTCCATTTCACAACTCCTTCATTATTTTTCCTCCAACTAAGTGTTAGTTGGGAGAGTCCCAAATCATTAGTATTACTTTATGGATTTTTTAATCCAGTTTTAATCTTGCCACAGAGTTTCGAGCCAAGGCAAGAGTTTGTGCGGAGAAAATTTAGAGAATTATTTTAGTTTTGTGCGCTATGCGTATAAAATCTCTTCTCAAGCTTATTCGTTCCTCTTGATACCAGCACTACTGCTATTAAATATAAAAGTCCAGCGCACGTATAAAATTCAAAAGGCTGATAATACAGATTTGCTAATTGTTGTGATTCTCGCATTAATTCCGGTACTCCAATTATGCTTAGAATTGCCGAATCTTTAATTGCGTCCACATACTGATTGCCCATCGGCGGAATAACTATTCTGAAGGCTTGAGGTAAAACGATCTCCTTAAAAACAACTTGCTTGGATAGCCCAAGAGCTAGTCCAGCTTCTATCTGGCCGGAATCGATCGCTAATATTCCAGATCTAAAAGTTTCAGATAGATAACCAGCATTTAATAAAGCTAAAGTAACAACTCCAGCTAAAATTGCCGACAAATTTATATTTACAGCAATTGCAAGTCCAAAATAAACCCAAACTAAAAGGACATACAAAGGTACCCCTCTAAAGAACTGGGTAAATGCAAAAGCAATCCATCGATAAATCGCAACAGTCGATAGCCTCATTAGAGCAACCACTAAACCCAAAATTATAGCAAGCGCCGTAGCTAGAGTTGCAGCAAACATTGCTACAGCAAAACCTTTTAAAAGTATGTCCCAGCTAGATACTACTGCTTCAAATTCGAAAAAGGATTTAGAGTTACCCATCAACTTTGCTTCTCCCCAATTTTCGTTCCAGAAGGTATACAAAACCCGAGATGGAAAGTGTGAGTGAGATAAAGATTATCCCCACTAAGGAATACAATTCGAATGGCGCAAAAGTCTCTAAAGACACGTATCGAGCAACATAAATCATGTCAGAAACTCCAATTACAGAAACAATGGTTGCTCCCTTTAATAAACCAATATAAATATTTACCATCGGAGGAATTATTATACGGATTGCTTGTGGAAATATTATAAACATAGAAGATTGCATTTTGCTCAACCCAATCGCATAAGCCGCTTCTAGTTGTCCTATTGGTACCGCAAGCAAGCCAGCACGAAAAACTTCTGCCATATAAGCGCCACCGGTAATCCCCAATGCAAGTACACCTGCTTCAAATTCTGTAAGAGCAAAATTAAATTTTAATGAAAAGCCATAATAAATCCAAAAAAGCAGAACAAATAAAGGAATTGATCTAAAAAGCTCAGTTATTGAACTGGAAATTCTTACGATTAGTAAGTTATTACTCAATTTCCCATTGGCAAGACATATTCCTAGCAAAATTGAAAATGCCATTCCTGCAAGTGAGATTTGAATTGTAATAATTAGCCCTTTTAATATTTCTGGCCAATATTTTTCTATTACATTCCAGTCAAACTTATAATTACTGTTACTCATCATAATATTGCGGAGAGAAATGCCCTCGTTCGCGGCTCTTGCGAATTCCTTATCTCATCTGGAGTTCCAACTTCGACTATTTTTCCTGAGTCCATAAATACGATTCTATGAGCGACTTGAAATGCAAATCCCATTTCGTGAGTAACTACCAACATGGTTATTCCTGTATTGGCAAGCCTTCTAATTTCTTCGAGAATGCCACCCACCAGCTCCGGGTCCAAAGAGGATGTAACCTCATCAAAAAGCATTACTCTAGGCTCCAAAGCCAATGCGCGAGCTATCGCAACCCGCTGCTTCTGTCCACCAGAGAGTTTATCTGGGTATTGATTTATCTTGTCACCTAAACCAACTTGCTCTAATTTTTTTATCGCAATTTCACGTGCACTATTTTTTGTCATTTTTCGAACTTTAATTAATCCTAACTCGACATTTTGCACTGCAGTTTTGTGGGGAAAAACATTAAAGTTCTGAAAGACCATTCCCACTTCGCTGCGCAACTCAGACAAAGATTTCTCATATTTTTTTCCTTTGTAGCGTTTTCCCTCACTATTTAGGCTCCAAGAACGATTTTGAAATTTGATTTCTCCTGATTCAGAACGAGTTAAAAAGTTAAGACATCTCAAAAGCGTACTTTTGCCAGATCCGCTTGGTCCAATGATTGCTACAACTTCTCCCCGATTCACTGTCAAATTTATATTATCTAAAACTTTATGTGACCCAAAACTTTTGGATAGATTAATTATCTCAATATACGACTCTGTAGTTCTATTCATACTGTAAATAATACTAGATGGTTGTCAAAAAAAGTTAAAATTAAACCCTTTATTATATTATTATTGTTCATGTGCCTTTAATCCCTATAGTCAATAAGTAAATTCTTTAATGAGATTAGCTAAAGCACCGTGGACTCGCGCGTGTAGCGCAGTACCTTCTGGCAAGTACTCCTCGCTAATAATTTCGCCGTGCTCATGAATTTGGCTAACTAAATCGCCGCGTTCATACGGCAGTAACACCCGGACTTCTTCTCGCGGCCTTGGCAGTGATGTTTCAATTGCCCGTAATAAAGTGTCGATTCCAAAACCGGTATGTACTGAGATCGCATATGCATCTGGTTCTTCGCGAAGTAACTCCATCATCACTTCAGAATCAGCGATATCAGCCTTATTTATCGCGATTATTTCAGGAATTTTATCGCCGCCAATTTCGCGGATAACTTCACGTACCGCTTTTATCTGTCCTTTTGGATCAGCGTGTGAGCCATCAACAATATGAACTATTAAATCTGCGCCAGAAACTTCTTCAAGAGTTGATTTAAAAGCATCAATTAATTGATGTGGCAAATGTTTAACAAAACCAACAGTATCGCTGAGGGTATAAATCCGACCTTCATGCGTTTGGGTTTTGCGTACGGTGGGATCTAACGTGGCAAAGAGTGCGTTCTGGACTAATACCCCAGCATTTGTTAATCGATTAAGCAACGAAGATTTACCCGCATTTGTATACCCAGCAATCGCAACTGAGGGAATTGAATGTCGGCGACGTTCTTGGCGCTTAGTGTCGCGCGAAACTTTCATCTCGCCGATTTCACGATTTAGTTTCGCCATCTTGTCTCGGATTCGACGTCGATCGACTTCTATTTTAGTTTCACCTGGACCACGTCCGCCGATTCCACCTGCTTGGCGCGAAAGTGAATCGCCCCAACCTCGTAGCCGCGGTAGTAAATAACTCATCTGGGCTAGCTCTACTTGGGCTTTACCCTCTTTGCTCTTTGCGTGTTGCGCAAAAATATCGAGAATCAACGCAGTCCGATCTACAACTTTTACTTTTACTTTATCTTCAAGATTTCGGAGTTGTGAAGGACTTAATTCGCCATCACAAATTACGGTATCTGCACCTGAAGAATTAACAACCGCTTTAAGTTCTTGAACTTTTCCCGAGCCGATAAAAGTCGCCGAATCTGGTTTATCACGCCGTTGAATTAACGCTTCTAATACCGTGGATCCAGCGGTCTCAGCTAACGCTTTCAATTCGGCCATTGAATTCTCGGCGTCTACAACTGTGCCCTCAGTCCAAACTCCAACTAAAATTACCCGCTCTAATCGAAGTTGGCGATATTCGGCTTCGGAGATATCGGTAAGTTCGGTAGATAACCCAGCAACCCGGCGAAGTGCCGCTCGATCGCTTAAGTCTTGTTGGGTTGATTCAAATTGATCGGGTTTAAATTCAGCTTCATCAAATTCGGCAGTAACTCTTGCGTTCTCAGCCAACATCGCTTCGAACTCGTCTTCATTAAAATCTTTAGCCAAGAAATGGTCCTAAATCATGATCTTCTAAGAGCACTGCTGGCCCGCTTAAGGTGGCATTTGAATGGCCATCAATCTCAACAACTAATCGGCCACCTGGTGGGTTTATCACCCATTTAGTCGGCAAATTCGCGCCTTTTTTGATGGTTGCGGCGAGCGCGACCGCGCAGGTACCAGTGCCGCAAGAACGAGTTTCGCCGCTACCGCGTTCGTGGACTCGCATTGCAAGTTCACCATTTTCTAGGAATTGTACGAACTCAACATTTACACCTTCTGGGTAAGTTTCTTTTGGGCGAACCACCGGCGGATGTTTTAAATCCCCAACTTCGGAAATATCGTCAACGAAAACGACGGCATGCGGGTTGCCAGCATTGATATTTAAACCGGTCCACACTTTGCCATTATTTGCTGCAGTGATCTCGCCCGCTTCTTGCGCAACTTTGCCAAGGTTTACTGAGATATCTCCAGTATCTGGACAGGCTAAGTATTTTGCGCCGTCTCTAGTGTTGATTGAAAAAATTCCAGAAGTTTGGTGGCCCCGATCAACCAAATATCGCGCCATTACTCGGATGCCATTACCGCACATTTCAGCTATCGAACCATCAGAATTTCGATAATCCATAAACCATTTATCAGCGCGCTTAATAATTCGGATTAAACCATCTGCGCCAATCCCAGTTTCACGATTGCAAATTGCGGCGGCTTGTTTTGAAGAAATATTATTTTCATCGTTTGGATCAAAGAGCAAGACAAAGTCATTTTCAGTGCCGTGTCCGTAAGTACCTATCAGTGAGTTACTCATCTTTGCCAATCGTAGATGAAAGCACTGTTTCTAGCAGGCTCGCAATCGGTGCTGGATTTATCCATTGGATTCGCTCGTCCCGAGAGAACCAGGTTTCTTGGCGCCGGGCATATTGCCGAGTGGTTCGTTTCGTCTCTGCCATTGCTTCAATTTCATCCATCTCGCCTTCTGCAAATTTAATAATTTGGGCATAACCCAGCGCTGCTTGTGCGGTTCGCCCATCTAATAAGCCTTCCTTAATTAAATCGCGTACTTCAGCGACTAGTCCAAGTTCCCACATTCGATCCACTCGGGCATCTATCCGCTCTTGCAATTTTGTGCGATCAAGAGCTAGCCCAAATTGCTTTGCAGATGGGTATTTCGTACTACCTTCACGCGGCAAATTCGCGGTGTAAGGCTTTCCAGTAATTTCAATAACTTCTAGCGCACGAACAACTCGCCTGACATTCTCTTTTGGAATTGCAAAACCTGCTGCGGGATCTAATTCGCTGAGCCGAGCGTGCATGACATCCCCGCCAAGAGTGAGCGCTTCTAGCGCAATTTTTTCGCGCACAATTGGATCAGTATCTGGAAAATTTAGATCATCTAAAATCGCTTTAATGTAAAGGCCGGTCCCGCCTACGACCACTACTGGAATTTTTGCTTTCAGTAGCTCATCAATTTTTGCTCTGGCTAACTCTTGATATTGCGCAACAGTTGCATCTTGATTAACCGTCAAAATATCGAGCATATGATGCGGAATTCCATTTCGCTCTGCCAAAGTTAATTTTGCAGTTCCGATATCCATCCCGTTATAAAGCTGCATTGAATCTGCATTAACGATCTCGCCTTTTATTTCCTTAGCTAGCGCAACTGCTAAATCACTCTTTCCGGTCGCGGTCGCACCACAAATA
>JABMMO010000140.1 GCA_013205455.1 Actinomycetota bacterium | reverse complement strand
GCGATGAATTTAATGGAATTGATGTGGTATCCGCCAAGAACTGGGTGCATTAAACCCGGAATCTCTTTATCTATAGCGGCGTTTTGATAATAGGTAACTCCTTGAATTAGCGAATTGGCGCAATTGCCAACACCAATAATTGCTACTCGGATTTCGCTACTCGGGTTTGCTTGGTTATTCACTTACTTTTCCTCTCGGTTGTGATCATCTCTTCTAGCCAGGTAATCTCGCGATCAACTGATTCCAATGTGTGGCGACGCCACTCAATTAAATATTTGTCAAAGCCCACACTGCCGCGTTCAATTTCGTCGTGCAGCACTTCAGATTTCTCTCTTAGCCTGCGCAAGCGACCTTCTAAGATTCGCAATCGATTGGCCGTTGGAGTTGGACTAAAGAATGCAAAGCGAACTTCAAAACCTTCGTCTTCCCAAGATTCAGGACCTGCCAACGCAGTACTCTTATTGAAACTCTTTTCGCCATTAGCTGTAACTTCATAAACAATTCGTACTCGGCGCGATCGCCCTTTTGGTGTAACTAATTTCTCTTCAATTAAACCGGCCAAGACCATCCGACGCAGTTGCGGATAGAGCACCGAGAACGAGAGCGCTCGGAATGGGCCATAGATTGCAGTTAATCGTTTCCGAAGTTCATAGCCATGAAGTGGGCCTTGGATAAGAAAACCCAAAAGAGCGAACTCCAAGGATTGGCTCCTAGAACGCATTTTGCCCTCCCATCAAAGCTCATATATCGAATAGATATATCGTATGGGTATCTAACTCGATAGGTTGAGCGAGCGCAACTTCTGACCGAATTCTCAGAATGTGGCGCGTCTACGGCCCAGTAACAAATTCACAGGTTTGCCCTCGGTTTCTAGAGCTTGCCAACGGTGGCGCTCTAGACAGGGGTACATCGCATGAGTCTTCTCTCATGGAAAATCCACGGAACCGGAAAAACGATCTCATCAGGTGAGGTCGTATCTACAGATGAGCGATTGAGCTGGCCGCGCACCATTGGCGTTGGCTTACAGCACATCGCAGCAATGTTTGGCGCAACCTTTCTCGTCCCAATCATTACGGGTCTGCCACCAACCACAACCCTATTTTTCTCAGGTATCGGAACTCTTCTATTTTTAATCATCACCCAAAATAAGCTTCCAAGTTACCTTGGCTCCTCATTTGCGTTCTTAGCGCCAATTGCGGCGTCGGTTAAGAGCGATGACATGGCCACGGCTCTTGGCGGCGTAGTTGCAACCGGAGTAATTCTTGCTGTCGTTGGTTTAATCGTTCGCTCTTCTGGAACCGGTTGGATTGATTGGTTATTGCCACCAGTTGTAACTGGAACCATTGTTATGGTTATTGGCCTAAACCTTGCTGGTGCTGCAAAAAATAATTTTGCTGCAGGTCCAGTAGTTGGCGTAATTACGCTCGCATCAATCGCACTCATCTCAGCCTTCTCCCGCGGCTTCTTAGGTCGAATCGCAATCTTCGCTGGACTTGTAGTCGGTTATGTAGTTGCGATGTTTATGGGCGATGTAAATACTGATGGCATCTCCGCTGCAAAGTGGGTTGCAATGCCTTCATTCACGACTCCAACATTTAACATGAGTGCAATTGTGCTCTTCTTGCCAGTAGTACTTGTACTTATTGCCGAGAACGTTGGACACATTAAAGCTGTTTCAGCAATGACCGGCAAAAACCTTGATGATCAAATGGGTAACGCCCTTTTTGCTGATGGTCTTGCAACAACTCTCGCAGGTGCTGGTGGCGGATCTGGAACAACTACTTACGCAGAAAACATTGGCGTAATGGCTGCAACCCGGGTTTATTCAACAGCCGCTTATTGGATTGCTGGTCTAGGCGCAATCGTGCTTTCGATCTGTCCTAAATTCGGCGCTGTTCTAAGTGCAACTCCAGTTGGTGCACTTGGCGGCGTTGGCGTTGGACTATTCGGAATGATCGGTGTTCTTGGTGCTCGGATTTGGATTGAAGGACGTGTTAATTTCAGCAATCCAACAAACTTAATCATCGCAGCATCAGCGCTCATCATCGGTATTTCAGATATGTCATGGACAAGCGGTAACTTCGCATTCAACGGCATCATTAACGCAACTTTGGTTGCAGTTGTTGGATATCGAGTACTTAGCACCATTGCAAAATCTCGCGGTACCAATCAATAGTTTAAGAGTTACAAAAACGCACAGGGCTTCGGCTCTGTGCGTTTTTTAATTTTAATAAGTGTCCTAGACTCCAACAATGGTTTTTGAATTTCCAACTAGATTTGGTGAGTATTTAGTTGCTGCAATTATTATCATGTTAGCTCCTGGACCAAGTGTTCTCTTCACCATCGCCCGCGCAATATCTTGGGGTCGAGCCGCCGCAGTTGCAACAGTTTTTGGTAATGCGCTCGGAATGTTTATTCTTTCTTTGGTTGTTGCATTCGGACTTGGTCCAGTATTGCAACGCTCTGATGAGGCTTTTCTATTTGTACAAATTGCTGGTGGTGGTTATCTGATTTATCTCGGTATTGATGCAATCAAAAAGAGCATTGTTCATGCTGAAGATATAATCAACGTTAATGAAGGAAAGCCAACCATCCTAAAATCAATTCGAGACGGCTTTTTTGTAGGAGCATTAAATCCAAAAGGATTAGTATTTTTTGCAGCGATTTTGCCGGGCTTTGTCGATCACGACAGTGATTCCATCACGTCGCAGATAGTTTTGATGGGCGCAACTTTTGCGATCTTGGCATTTTTCTCAGATAGCACTTGGGGTTTGATTGCCGGCACAATTCGAGAATCACTTTCAACCAAGCCAGCGCGTTTGGTTAAAATGCGAAAATTTGGCGGTTTAGTGATGATCGCTCTCGGATTATTTACAATTTCAACTGCGTTCTAAGCCTAATTCTCAGCAGCGTGGCGAGCTCGCAATATGTCAGTGGCTAACGGCAGACTAACGCCATGGCAACTTCATCATTTGATAAACCGGCAAGTAAAGCACGCGAATTCATTAGCCCTAGCGATTTAACTTTCTCTTGGGATGGTTGTCACCGTTGCCTCTGGCTCAATTACAACCACGGCGTTAAAGCGCCACTCTTCATGCCACTTGTTGGCGAACTCTCCGCAATGCAAGAAGCCCACTTTGATGCAGTTACTTCCGCTCTCGTAACTCCTGAATTACCAAGCGGAAAAGTTCATAGCCGTGGTGGTTGGGTGAAATCAACGCCCATCGTTGTAAATGGCTCTGCTTCGCCTTATGCAGTGCGCGGAAAATATGACTTGCTTATGGAATTTGATGATGGGACTTGGGGCGTGATCGATTGCAAATTTCAAGGACGCGATAGCGACAAAAGTGATTTCTATTCGCCACAACTTGAGGCATATGCATACTCACTCGAGAATCCCGCATCGGGTCCAGCGAAAAAAGTTTCGGTACTTGGATTACTTGTTTGGTCACCAGTATCCCCTGTTGGCGATCCAGCAGCTGGGTACTCACTAAAATTGAAGAGTTCTTGGCGTCCGATTGAACGTAACTCAAAATCATTAGAACGTCGCTTAACTGAATTTATTACGGTTATTTCTGGTCCAACTCCGGAACGAGATTCTGGTTGTGAACAATGCCGTTACATCTCCCGACGCCGCGAAATTTTCGGTGGCGAATAATTTAATCCTCTTCTACTTCGTCACTCATCTCGGTCTTGCGCTTAGATGCATAAATATCTGCATACTCTTGTCCGGAAAGAGCTTGAATCGTATTCATAATTCGATCGGTTACTTCACGCAAAACTTTTTGATCTGTTGGATCACCATAGTTTTCAAAGTAGAGCGGTTCTCCAAAAATCATCTCCACTCGACGAACTTTCGGCACTACTTGGCCGGTAGGTTGGATCTCGGCGGTATTGAACATCGCAACTGGTATGACTGGCGCGCCAGATTCAATAGCTAACCGCGCAATTCCAATTCTACCTTTATAGAGACGGCCATCGGGCGAACGTGTTCCTTCTGGATAAATTCCAATGCAATCGCCGCGCTCTAATACTCTAAGACCGGTAATAATTGCGGCTTCACTTGCGCGACCACCAGAACGATCAACTGGAACTTGTCCTAGCGCGATGAAAGTAATTTTCTTGATAAAGCCTTTTAGACCAGGTGAAGTGAAGTACTCGCTCTTGGCTAAGAAAGTTACTTTCCGCGGAACGACTAGCGGCATAAATATCGAATCGCTAAACGAAAGATGATTTGAGGCGATAATCAAAGGCCCAAGATGGGGAACATTTCTTAAACCTTTAACTTTAGGCCTAAACAATCCCATCAGGATTGGCGAGAGAAATGCTTTCAAAAGTGCATAGGCCACATTTTCACCTTGCATTACTTCAAGCTTTTTTCGGAAGCTGTGCTTCTTTCGCATCGCCATAGGGTCTTAATTTAGGGCTAATCCATAGTGATATGACACCATCTGAGCGTGAGCGATATCCCAAACTCAGCCGGATTCGAGCTTTCGGGCGGAAAAATTGGGGTTTTAGTTATTCATGGCTTTGGCGGATCACCGGTTTCGGTGCGGCCATGGGCGGAATCTTTTCACCAATCGGGATACACGGTTTCAGTGCCACGACTTCCAGGGCATGGCACCAATTGGGAAGATTTAAATTTAACAACAGCCGCAGATTGGTTTAGCGAAGTAGAAAAAACTTTCGTAGAACTTCGTAGTAAAAGTGATCGAGTTTTTGTGGCAGGTTTTTCTAATGGCGGTGCGCTCGCACTTCGGCTCGCCCAAATTCGTAGCGCTGAGATTGAAGGATTAATTTTATTGAATCCGATAATCCATGACCGCCGATTATTTATGAAGTTACTACCAATAATGCGTTTTCTTAGACCATCTATAAAATCTGGGCCGTCAGATATTGCTAAACCAAATCCACCTGTGCACAGCTATAGAACAACAGCAATGCACGCGCTTTACTCAGCCAGAAAATTTTGGCGGATCGCGGAACGAGATCTTTATTTAATTGATTTACCGCTAATGATTGGCTACTCCATTAATGATCATGTGGTCGATCCCGAAAATTCAGATACTATAATTGATAATGTAATGTCGGTCGATATCCGTGAAATTATTTTTGAGAAATCATTTCACAATGTTTCACTTGATTATGAATCTGAAATATTAAACGAAGAATCAAACCAATTCGTTCTTGATGTCTTAAGGGGCGAACTGGCCCGTGGCAGCTATGAATATGGTGATGAAGACGTTAATGAATACGGCGACGAAGATGAGCGCGATTTGATTGATGCTGAATTTGATGCCATCGTTTCTGGGTTATCTCTCGACGAATCTGCCCCCACAACATATCTAGATGAGTTAGATAGCTCCGAAAAAACAGAATCGCGTGTCGAGCGCCAACTTTATGCAACTCCAACTCGTTTACCAAAATTTAAGAAAAATCAGCGAATCGCAATAGCCGCGTTAATTTCCGGACCGATTTATGTAATTAGTTATCTGATCACAGATTTTGATCCGTTTGGCTTAGGTACATGGCCAGGAGTCATAGCGATAATCGGGGGCGGGGTAACGCTATTTGCCCAAATGGAACATCGTGAAATCGACGAAAGTGATGATGGCGCAATTCTGTGAATAAACCTTTTAGATGGGGCGTAATTAGCACCGGAGGAATAGCTCGAACTTTCGCTACTGATTTAAAATATTTGAGCGATCAAGTAGTACATGCAGTTGGTTCGCGCAATATTGAAAATGCAACTAATTTTGGAAATGAATTTGGTGCAAAAGCTTATGGATCTTACGAAGAATTAGTTAATGATCCAGATATCGATGCCGTATATATCGCTACTCCCCACCAACTCCATTTCGCTAACACGATCATGGCGCTAAATGCTGGAAAACCAGTTCTCTGCGAGAAGCCTTTCGCGATCACATCCAATCAGGCGGGTGAAATGATTTCGTTGGCAAGGAAAATGAATTTGATGTTGATGGAAGCAATGTGGACTCGGTTTCTTCCCCACATTTCTAAAGTACGAGAGATATTGGGTTCTGGAATATTGGGAGAAATAAGAACAGTTTCGGCAGATCACGGCCAATGGTTTGCAAATGACCCAGAATTTAGACTATTCAATCCGGATTTAGCTGGCGGTGCTCTTTTAGATCTGGCAATCTATCCAATTTCGTTTGCGCATTTAGTTCTCGGGGTTCCAGAAGAGATAACCTCGTCATCATTGCCGGCATTTACTGGAGTAGACGGGCAAACATCAGCCATATTTAATTATGCAAATGGCGCGCAAGCGATCATTAATTCTTCGCTCTTTGCAGCTACCCCATGCCGTGCATTGGTATCTGGCACTTTGGGTTGGTTAGAAATTGACCGAACTTTTTACGCTCCCACTTCGATGAGAACAGTGATTAGAAAAGGTGAAACAACTGAATATCCGCGCAATTACATTGGCGTAGGTCATCGAGAGCAGGCAGTTGAATTTGCAAGGTGCGTAAATGCTGGATTAACTGAGTCGCCACTTCTCACTCTCAATGAAACTTATGAAATCATGAACTCGGTAACAACTATTAAAAATCAAATTGGGCTTAAATATCCTTTTGAAGTTTAGTTTCTAGCCAAATCTGCCACTCCGCCAAGCACTTTCGTGCCGCCAACATCAACACCGAAAGTCAGCGCGGACATTTACGCTTCTGCGCGTTTTTTCAATTGGGAAAGTGCAAGGTCCACAGTTGATTGCTCGGTCTTCTTTCGCATCATCTCTGGGACTGGCATTGAAACTTTAACAACTAATTCATAAATTACATCAGTTGTGTCATCGCCATTGTCCGAAATCAAATAAGAGCCGGTCATCTCGGTTAATAGGTCTGCCTCTTCAAGGGAGAAACTGACGGATTCCGGAGCTTTGCTCCAATCGTAAGAGAGGGTTACGCGGTCCTTCATTACGCCGGCATCGATCACCATGGTTACCTTCGTTGGGCGGCCATCGCTGCCAGTTTCATCTGGAGTCACGGATTTAATGGAGGTGGTCCAGCTTGGGTATCCCGCGAGATCAAAGAGCAGCCCTCGGACGGTCGCCGCTGGCGCTTCAATAGTTACCTTAGATTTCGATGCTTCGCTCATGGGGAGAAGGCTACCCCCTCCCCATTCTCGGAAATGACCGATACCTTATGAGCATGAATGAATACTCAGTCAAGACCATGGAGCCAGTCCCAAGTACTGGCAATTTAACGAATCTAGTATCGGATCGAGCGCGTTTTGAACCAACTCGCACCATGCTCTCACGACCATTAGGCGAAGGTTGGCAGAAAGTTTCCGCCAGCGAGTTCGATGAAGAAGTTAGGGCTACCGCTAAAGGTTTGATCGCTGCTGGAATTCAGATTGGCGACCGCGTAGCGATCATGGCCCGTACTCGATATGAGTGGACCATTTTAGATTTTGCAATTTGGTACGCAGGCGCTGTCGTAGTTCCAGTTTACGAAACTTCTTCGACAGAACAAATCGATTGGATTCTAACTGACTCAAGTGCGGTCGCCATTATTGTAGAAACACCGACTCATAAAGAAGCTGTCGAATCCGTTAGCAAACCAACTTTAAAAAATATCTGGACCATGACTGACAATGTGCTTGCACAATTAGCAAAACTTGGTGAAAAAGTTGCTGATGCTGAAATTGATGCGCGCCGAAATGCGTTAACACCGGAAACGCTTGCAACTTTGATTTATACATCTGGTACAACCGGAAAACCTAAGGGTGTCCAATTAACGCATGGCAATTTCATATCGGAATGCGGAAACGTGGTAGCTGGCGCTAGTGATTTATTTCTAAAGCCAGGGGGATCTACTTTGTTGTTCCTGCCAGTTGCGCATGTATTCGGCAGAATGGTTGAGATCGGCGCAATAAGAGCTGGATTGCATTTGGCACATTGCAGCGATCCAGTTGGTAAATTAATCCCAGATTTAAATTCTTTTAAGCCAACATTCGTACTTGCTGTTCCTAGAATTTTTGAAAAAGTTTACAACGGCGCTGAAGCGAAAGCTGAAGCCGGCGGTAAGGGCGAAATTTTCCGCAAAGCCGCAGCTGTCGCTATCGCATTTAGCGAAGGTCTCGATTCTGGAAAAATCTCGGTAGCGCTCCGCATTAAACATGCGCTCTTCGATAAGTTGGTTTATTCAAAAATCCGCGCCACCCTCGGTGGTCGAGTTGAGGCAGCGATCTCGGGTGGTGCGCCACTTGGTGCGCGGTTAGGACACTTTTATCGCGGCGCTGGAATTCGGGTCTTAGAAGGTTACGGATTAACCGAAACTACCGCTGGTGCCACCCTTAATTTAACTTCGGCTTACCGGATAGGTTCAGTAGGAAAGCCAGTCCCTGGCACCACAATCAAAATTGATGATGATGGCGAAGTGTTAATTAAAGGCGCAATCGTTATGAAAGGTTACTGGCAAAACGATGCCGCTAATAAGGAATCATTTACAGATGATGGTTTCTATCGTTCTGGAGATTTAGGAAAATTAGATAATGATGGTTTCCTTTCAATCGTAGGTAGAAAGAAAGAATTAATTGTTACCTCTGGCGGTAAAAATGTGGCACCTGCTGTACTAGAAGACCGGCTTCGCGCGCACCCATTAGTAAGTCAATGTATGGTCGTTGGTGACAATCAGCCTTACATAGCGGCGCTAGTAACAATTGATCAAGATGCACTTAAAGCTTGGTTGGCTGCCAATAAGAAGACTGGTGCTTCGTTTGCTGAATTAACTAAAGATCCGGATTTGAATGCAGTTGTCCAAACTGCAGTCGACGAAGCTAATAAGGCGGTCAGTCGAGCTGAATCGATTAGAAAGTTCACTATCTTGCCGATTGATTTCACATTAGCTGCGGGCCACCTAACCGCAAAACTCTCGTTAAAACGACATGTTGTTGCACAAGAGTTCGCAAAGGAGATTAACGAGTTATTTGCCTAACGGCAGCGAAAAATTAAGAATTGCGCACGATCTTCATGACGGCGTTGTTCAAGATTTAGCTGCGCTTGGATATGCAATTGATTCGGTTATCGGTAATCCTTGCTTAACTCCGGAGTTGCGCTCCGAACTTAGAGAGATCCGCCTAGAAAGTTCGCGCATTACTGCCGCCTTTAGAAATGAAGTTCTGGCGCTCTTAGATGATCAGCCTGAAATATCAACTCTGATTAAAGATAAATTAGCGAAGTTTGGCATCGAACTTTATCTACCAGAACCACTTCCACAATTCTCATCGAAAATAGATCGCCAGGTAAAAAAGTTGATTTTAGAGATTGTAAATAACTG
>JABMMO010000139.1 GCA_013205455.1 Actinomycetota bacterium | reverse complement strand
TCTTCGTAATTAGTTATTAATTCTTTCCGAAGTTTTTCTGGGTCTTTAGCGTCACTTAATTCTTTCCGGTAAAGAATATTTACTGCGCCTTGCGCGCCCATGACCGCAATTTGAGCGGTTGGCCAAGCTAGATTTATATCGGCTCCTAAATGTTTTGAACCCATGACGTCGTAAGCGCCACCATAAGCTTTTCGAGTAATTAATGTAACCATTGGAACCGATGCTTCACCATAGGCATAGAGCAACTTTGCACCACGTCGGATAATGCCATTCCATTCTTGATCTGTACCCGGTAAGAATCCAGGTACATCTACGAGCGTGATAATTGGGATTCCATAAGCATCACAAGTTCGCACAAATCGCGCTGCTTTTTCGCTTGCATCAATATTTAGCGTTCCGGCAAGTTGTAGCGGTTGGTTAGCTACTACACCTACAGAACGACCTTCAATTCTGCCAAATCCAATTACGATGTTTGGCGCAAAGAGCGATTGCACTTCTAAGAATTCAGACTCGTCTAGGATCGCTTCAATAACTTTTTTAATATCGTAAGGTTGATTTGGGCTATCTGGAATTAAAAGATCAAGTGACTTATCAAGCGGAGTTACTTCATCGCTTTCGGTTGCACCCAAAATTGGGGCTTCATCCATATTGTTACTTGGCAAGTATGAAAGTAAAGCCTTTACGTAATCAATCGCTTCATCTTCATTCTCAGCTAAGTAATGGGAGTTTCCAGTCTTAGCGTTATGGGTATGTGCGCCACCAAGTTCTTCCATGCCAACTTCTTCACCAGTAACGGCCTTAATGACTTCTGGGCCGGTAATAAACATATGTGATGTTTCATTTACCATAATGGTGAAGTCGGTCATCGCTGGAGAATAAACCGCACCGCCAGCGCACGGTCCAAGAATTAATGATATTTGTGGGATTACACCAGATGATCTTGCATTGCGTCGAAAAATTTCGCCGTATCTGCCAAGTGAAACTACGCCCTCTTGAATTCGAGCGCCACCAGAATCATTAATGCCTACCAGCGGGATTCCATTCTTCAATGCAAAGTCCATCAGCTTTACAATTTTTTCGCCAAAAACTTCGCCGAGACTGCCACCCATTATCGTAAAGTCTTGGGAGAAGACTGCGATATTTCGGCCATCCACCGTTCCATACCCAGTTACAACGCCATCACCATATGGTCGGCTATCTTGCATTCCAAAATTAACAGAACGGTGTCTGGCAAACTCATCTAATTCTGTAAAGGAACCCGCATCAACTAATTTTTCGATACGCTCACGCGCGGTCATCTTCCCTTTTGCGTGTTGCTTTTCGATGGCGCGAGCGGAACCAGCGTGCACCGCTTCATCTAATCGTTTGCGCAGATCTTCGATCTTGCCGGCCGTAGTATGAATGTCTTCGGTCATGGGCTTAAGGTACTAGGGAAATGAGGCGTAGTGATACATGTTCCGCTTAACCCGCAACGAATATCACAGGCGCTCGGCAACGGCTACTGGCGGGTAAAGGTAATTCCAGAAACCACTTCAACGCAGAGCGAAATCATAAATAATTTTTCACCGTTACAACATGGTGATTTACTAATCGCAGAATTTCAAAATAGTGGCAGAGGCCGGTTAGATCGTAAATTTATTGCACCACCAATGCGCGCGTTGCTTTTCTCAGCTTTTATAAAACCAGAACGCGCTATTTCTGAATGGGGCTGGTTACCGCTGATTATTGGCTTATCAGTTGCCGAAGCTCTAACTGAATTGACCGGGAAAGAGTTTCTAACAAAGTGGCCAAACGATGTGTTATATGAAGGTAAAAAAGTTTGTGGAATTCTCTGCGAAAGTAATTATGGTGGTGTGATCGCCGGGATTGGCATAAATGTTAATTTTGAGAAATCCGAACTACCAGTTAAAAATGCATCGGCAATTAATTTAATAACTGGCAGCGAAGCAGAGCGAGAGTTAGTACTTGCAGCTACCCTACGTAAGATCTCAGAGAATTTGAGAATTTGGGGTGAGAGTGGGGTTAATTCGCTAGCTGACATTTATTTAAAATATTCAGAGACGATTGGTAAAGAAGTTAGAGTTGAATTAGGCAGCGGAAATACAATTTCTGCAATAGCAGTCGGCCTAAGTGAATTGGGTGAGTTAAAGCTAAGTAATGGAAGTACCGTCTCAATTGGGGATGTCACACACTTACGCTGATGGAAATACCCATTTTCGGTAGGCGTAAAATCTAAATAAGGTTCCAATTCCAACACCAATCACGTTCGCACTTATATTGTCGGCAAGCGCCGACTGTAAATCTAAGACATAACGCGAAAAGGCAAGTGCTAGCGTGCCGATTCCTAACCCAACAAGATTGAGCGCAAAAAAGAGTGTAACTTCGCGATGCATCTTTCCTTTTGGTCGATCGCGCCAAGTCCAAAATCTGTTACCTAAATAAGCCACGGTTATTGAGGCAATGCCGGAAATTATTGAGCCAGTCAGCGGTTTTTCTGAAAGCGGAGCTCGCGGAACGTGCACTAGTAGGTTAAAACCGCCAACAGAGATCACATACGCAACTGCGCCAACGCTCCCGAATTTCATCAATTCATGGCGGATATCAAGCAACCTTTTAATCACTAGCGGAGTCTATCTGCCAAATAACGATTTATATCGCTAACAAGTAATCTTGCGCCATGAGCGGCGCAGAGTTTCCAATCGTAGGGGTAATTGGTGCTGGCCAATTAGCGCGGATGATGATCGCTCCGGCTATTGCTCTTGGAGTTAACTTAAAATTATTTGCCGCTTCAAGCGAAGATTCTGCAGCACTTTCTGCGGAGCATGTAGTTGGTAATTTCTTAAACCCAGACGAAGTATTAGCATTCGCGAAAACTTGCGATGTCATTACTTTTGAACACGAATTGATTCCTAATTCAGTAATTAAAGTTTTGGAGCAGAACCAAGTTGTAGTAAGGCCAAGTTCTAGCGCGTTTATCTACTCGCAAAATAAAGCCCAGATGCGAAAGATTTTGCAAGAAAATAATTTACCAGTACCTAATTGGGATTTGTATTCGGGAGATAAAGATCCCAGAATTCCATTCCCACTTATCGCTAAATCTATTTCAGGCGGCTATGACGGTCGCGGTGTTTGGGTAGTCGCTGACGAATCTGAATTGCGCGAGCTCTTAAAAATCCAACCGACGTTATTGCTAGAGGAAAAATTAAACTTCACTTCAGAAATTGCGGTAATGGTCGCGCGTTCGCCACACGGCCAAGCGGCAACTTGGCCGCCAACTCTCACGGTGCAACGCGATGGCATTTGTATTCAAACAATCACGCCAGCACCAGATATATCGGATACCTTAAAAATTTCGGCGCAAGAAATAGCCTTAAAAATTGCAGATTTGATTGGGTTGGTTGGCGTTATGGCGATCGAACTCTTTGTAGTTGGCGATCGACTAGTCATCAATGAGTTAGCTGCCCGGCCCCATAACTCGGGACATTGGAGCATCGAAGGTTCGGTAACGAGCCAATTCGAGCAACACTTACGGGCAATTTTGGATCTTCCGCTCGGCGATACTTCTATGAGGGCTGATTTCGCAGTCATGGGAAATGTTTTGGGCGGTGCTAAAACTAATATGTATCGACCTTATCTCCATCTCTTTGCGAGAACCCCATACTTAAAAGTTCACCAATATCGAAAAGAAGTTAAAGCTGGACGCAAGGTTGGACACGTAACTGCAATTGGCAATAACCTTGCAACCTTGCAGAGCGAAGTTTCACATGCTGTCGATTATATGAACGGAGTAGTAGATGAGTAATAACGTGCGAGTTGCTCTCATTATGGGCTCCGATTCAGATTGGCCAATTATGCAAGAGGCCGCCGAAATATTAGATGAATTTAAAGTTGCTTATGAAGCCCAAGTTTTATCGGCACATCGAATGCCGGAAGAGATGTCTAGTTTTGCAAAGCAAGCGAGATCTAATGGATTTGCCGTAATAATTGCTGGCGCTGGTGGCGCTGCACACCTTCCCGGAATGATCGCATCGCAAACCACGCTTCCAGTAATTGGCGTGCCAGTACCGCTAAAAACTTTAGATGGTATGGATTCACTGCTATCAATAGTGCAAATGCCAGCCGGAATTCCAGTCGCAACCGTTGGTATCGGAAATGCAAAGAATGCCGCGTTATTAGCACTTCGAATTCTTGGTGCGAGTGATGGCGATATCGCAACCGCACTAGATGCTTATGCCATCAAACTACATGATGCCGCAATTGAAAAAGGCAGAAATTTACAGAGCAAACGGAGCCAGCGAACTGGCTTTTAGTTTTAGTGGGTCCGACCGAGCGCTCTAAATTTCCACCCAGCTGCTAACCATTTTTCGCGATCTAAATGATTTCGCCCATCAATAATGATTGCACCTTTAACCATTTTCTTGACTGCAATTGGATCCAAATCTTTAAACTCTTGCCACTCGGTTAAATGCAGTACTAAATCCGCATCTTTTAAACATTCTGCAGCGGTTGCAGCGAACCCTAACCGCGGAAATCGTGCTTGGGCATTTGCATTAGCTTTTGGATCGTAAATAATCACATTAGCCCCAGCAGCATGTATTTGTGCAGCAATATCAAGAGCTGGGGAGTCCCGCACATCATCGCTATCGGGCTTAAATGCTGCGCCTAGCACCGCAATTCGCTTACCTTTTAAATCTTCCGATAGATCAGCGCGCACTAACTCAATCATGCGTTGTCTAGCGCGCAGATTAATCGCATCGATTTCGCGTAAGAATTCCAAAGCTTGGCGCGCACCTAATTCATCGGCGCGTGCCATGAATGCTCGAATATCTTTTGGTAGACATCCGCCACCGAAACCGATGCCAGCTTGCAAGAAGCGCGAACCAATTCTTGGGTCATATCCAATTGCTTTAGCTAAAACCGTGACATCACCAGCTGCAGCTTCGCAAACTTCGGCCATTGCGTTAATAAATGAAATTTTAGTGGCAAGAAAAGAGTTGGCTGCTACCTTAACTAACTCTGAAGTTGGTAGGTCTGCCCGAATCCACGGAATGCCAGATTCTAGAAGTTGGGCATAAACTTCTTTAAGAATATTTTCAGCAGCATCATTTGTTACGCCAACCACTAATCGATTTGGTCGCAACGTATCTTCGACCGCAAACCCCTCACGTAAAAATTCTGGGTTCCAAGCTAAATCAGCGCTGGGGTTAGTAGCTTTTAATCGGTTCAGTAGTCGTTGCGCAGTTCCAACCGGAACCGTGGATTTACCAACTACGAGTGAACCCGCCTTAGCGTGCGGTGCGACTGCATCTAGCGCGGCATCGACATAAGTTAAATCTGCAGCCAAACTATCTTTTTGTTGTGGCGTGCCAACGCAGATAAAGTGCACATCGCAATCTTTAATCGCAGAAAAGTCAGTAGTGAATTTAAGCCTGCCAGAATTAACTTCTTGCTCCAACAATTCTTCTAGCCCTGGTTCATAAAATGGAACTTTACCTTTTGACAGCGCCGCAACTTTTGCAGGCTCAATATCCACGCCGATTACTTCAAAACCAAGTGAAGACATTGCAGCGGCATGGGTGGCACCCAGATATCCGGTTCCGATTACTGAAAATTTAAGCACGCGTTATTTCTCCCTTGATTATCTCTGGTCAGTTTACTTGAGCGACCCGCATGGGTTTTCTTCAGCGGTTCGAGTCTTAAACTTATCTACAACTTCAGGTGATGCCGATGGCGAAGCCGAGGGCTTGACCTCATCAATTATCGCTTGATCCTCTTTTAACCGTTGCCATAATTCTGGAGCTAGTACTGGATCCCACAACACTGCAGATGTTACACCGTGCGCGCTGTAATTATAAAACTTTAATGGAACCGTTAGAGTTCTAACTTTTGCTGCCGATAGATTTCGTAATTGTTTGCCTAGAGTTAGCAAGTCACCCTTATTTAGCGCTTCATCAGTTGTGACAGCTGCTAAAGCAGAATTTAAAAAGCTCACTAGTTTAATTGGGTTTAGCAGCACACCTGCACTTGTAGCTTTTCTAAGCACTGCACTCATAAATTGTTGTTGCCGTTGCATTCGACCTAAATCGCCCATGCCATCAAAGTCTCTTGTGCGAACATACTTAAGCGCTTCAATGCCATCAAGAGTGTGCACGCCTGCACTCATAACCAAGTGGCTCTTTGGATCATTAATATCTACTTTGGAACAAACTTGTATGCCACCGAGCGCATCAATCATTTGAGCAAAGCCCGCAAAATTCATTTCTACATAATGATCTATTCGAAGTGTGGTCATCTCTTCAATAGTTTGAATTAAAAGTGGTGCGCCGCCCCAATTAAATGATGAGTTAATTTTTGAGTAGACCGAAGCACGAATTTTGCCAGAGCTATCGGTGTAGCTAGGAATAAGCGCAAAAGTATCGCGCGGAATTGAGATCAATACCGCTTTATCACGCTTCTTAGAGATATGAACCAACAACATTGTGTCGGAGCGTTTACCGGCAGCTGTCTTAACGCTGCCGACTCGGAGCTCTTTAAGTTGGGCTTTAGTTAAACCTTCTCGAGTATCCGAACCAACTAAAAGGTAATTAACCGCCGAAGATGATTTTCCAGGACGATTTCCTAACCCATCGAATGCATCAACACGATTTATCGATGCGGTAATTCTGCTAAGTCCAAAAGTAGCGATAGCGGAAATCGCGACAATAGCGATAGAGAGAATGGTAAAAAACCGAATTGCCCGCGTTGATTTCACCGTCGTAGCGTAATTGGGCGCTACGGTTTAGGGGCTATGACAAGCCCAATTCGAGCAGGTAAAACTGCGCACTCTAATTTTCCCGCAGTATCTGTGGTTTTACCAGTATTGAATGAAGCAATGCACCTCAAACAATCGCTCGCCACAATACTTTCACAGAGTTATCAAGGCGAAATCGAAGTGATTATGGCGATTGGGCCATCGCATGATGGCACAGCTGAAATTGCCCGCGAAATTTTGCGTCAAGATTCTCGAGTAAAGATGGTAGAAAATCCTTCTGGGAGAACTCCTAATGGTCTTAATCTAGCAATCGCAAAAGCTCGTTTTGAAATTATCGTACGAATTGACGGGCATTCTGAAATTGATAAAACTTATATTGCCGATGCCGTTGAAACTATGGAAAAAACTGGCGCAGTAAATGTTGGTGGCATCATGGCCGCTGTCGGAATTACTAATTTTCAAAAAGCAACAGCGCGCGCTATGCGTTCTGTAATTGGAGTTGGGCCCTCAAAATTTCACACCGGTGGCAAATCTGGTCCAGCAGAGACCGTTTATCTCGGCGTCTTTAAGAAAAACGCACTCCTTAATATCGGAGGATTTGATGAGCGATTTATCAGAGCGCAAGATTGGGAAATGAATTATCGGTTGCGTAAAGCAGGCGGTGCAATTTGGTTTGATCCGCGGTTAGTTGTTACTTATCGGCCTCGCCCCGATATTCGAAAACTCGCACGGCAATATTTTGAATATGGCAGATGGCGAAGAGCCGTTGCGCGCTCCTATCCAGAAACTGTGAGCGCTCGATATTTAGCGGCTCCAATTGCTTTTTTAATCAATTTTTTCTCGATCAGCTGCGGCTTAATAATTCACAATATATTTTTAATTCCAGTTTTAGGATATTTAACTTTAGTTACTTTAGGTGGGTTATTTATCGGAAAGAGTTGGCGAGAACGAATTCGATTGCCCTTTATTCTGATTGCAATGCATATGTCTTGGGGTTGGGGATTTATCTCCTCGCCTCGTAAGCTAATGTCCTGAAAGCTCTAATATAAGTAAGGTAATCTTTCGACAGAGAGATTTTGGAGAAAGCTACCGATTATGAGCGCGATTGATGTTTACGAGCCATTCCATCGGGGTTTGCCGCCGCTAAAGAAATATGCAAAGCAGCTCTTCGGTCGGCGGGCATTCATCTCGGAATTCGCTAAATCTGAATTACGTCGGCAAAATTTCGGCTCGCCACTAGGTCAAATATGGTTGGTATTAAATCCACTTCTACTATCTGCGGTCTATTTCCTATTGATCATCATTATTAGTGGTCAAACAGACTCTGCTAGGTATGCACATTTAACTGCGGGACTTTTTGTTTTTTATCTGATTACAAATTCAATAACTGCGGGTGCTAAGTCAATAACTGCGGGTGGCCGTCTCATTCTTAACTCAGCATTTCCACGAATTATGTTGCCAATAGCCGCATCAGTAGTTGCACTATTTAAGTTTATTCCTACCCTAATCGTACTATTTGCAATCCACTTAATTCTCGGACTACCAATTACTTATGCGCTATTTTGGGCAATTCCACTTATCTTTATTTTTTATATGTTTTCGCTGGCTTGTGCAATTCTATTTTCATGCATAAATGTTTATTTCAGAGATACCCAAAATCTTTTGCCTTATTTAACTCGTACTCTCTTATATTTATCACCAGTCTTATATGAATCTTCTGCGCTTACTGAAAAGTTAAGTATTTTAAAAACTATTAATCCGCTTTATCCAATGCTAGATTCTTGGTCTCGCGTAATGGTAAAAGGTGAATTGCCGTTCGCCACGGACGTTTTCCAATCTCTAATCTGGACACTTGCGTTGCTCGCCATTAGTTCATATTTGTTTTTGTCGAGGGAGCGTGAGTTCGCTGTCCGCATCTAATTTGAATTCGCATAACCGTGGCGAAGTTGCAGTTTCAATTAAAGATCTCAATGTGGTTTATAAAACAACGCTAGAAAAGCGGCCGACTTTAAAGAATCGACTTCTGCAATTTAGTTCCGGGAAAAAACAAACGCGAATCGTTAATGCAGTGCAAGATTTCAACTTAGATATTTCTTATGGGTCGGTTTTAGGAGTTGTCGGAGCCAACGGCGCTGGAAAATCCACGCTAATGCGGAGTATTTCTGGAATTTTGCCCCCGACCACTGGGCGGATTGAACTTTATGGATCTGTTAGTACCTTGCTTGCGCTGGGGGTCGGATTTAGTCAAGAGATGACTGGTCGCGATAACGTAATTCTTGGCGGACTCGCAGCTGGGTTATCTAGAGCAGAAATTGATAATAAATTTGATGAAATTATAGATTTTGCGGAACTTCGAGAAGTTATTGATGCTCCGATGCGCACATACTCTTCTGGAATGTATGCGCGGTTAGCATTCGCAGTCGCAGTAACGGTTGAGCCTGATATTTTAATTATTGATGAAGCGTTAAGTACCGGCGATGCACATTTTAAGATGAAGTCGCTTAATCGAGTAAAAGATCTTCGCGGACATAATCGCGCGCTAATTTTAGTGAGCCATGCGTTAGCCACAATTGAAGAAGTTTGTAATGAAGTTATTTGGTTAAACAAGGGAAAGCTAATCCAAAAAGGTGATCCAGTATCGGTAGTGGCTGCTTATAAGAAATTCTTAGAAGTGGGTAGCAGCCCAATGATCGATGAGGATGTATAGAACTAAGCGAGAGTTTAAAGCTCTCGTCTATTTGGTTACATCGTTTTTTGTAGCTTCAATTTTAATTACTGTGCCCACTTTTGCCGAAGAAACTCCAGCAACATTTACTTTCACTGGATCTGGCTATGGCCACGGCGTTGGGATGAGCCAAATTGGTGCAAGAGGTCAAGCGTTAGAAGGCAAGAGCGCAATCGAGATCTTAAATTATTACTATCCAGGGACCACAGTAACTTCGCAAATTGATACCCAAACAATTCGAGTAAATATCGGGCATTTACATAGCACGACCGAGTTCGCGCTTCTAAAAGAAATTGGCAGCTTCCAATTGCTTAGCGG
>JABMMO010000138.1 GCA_013205455.1 Actinomycetota bacterium | reverse complement strand
CGGATCCCGTTGCAGATACTGCTGGGGTGGTTGAACAAGTATTTAGTTTGGGTAAAGCCGCGGGCCTATGTGATGTTTTCCAAATTGGAGCGGTAACTCAAGGTCAAGCCGGAAAACAATTGGCTGAAATTTTAGCGATGCACGAATCGGCCGCGAAAGTACGAATTTTTAGCGATGATGGCCATTGCGTCTTCGATCCGTTAGTTATGCGTCGCGCACTTGAATATGTGAAAATGTTCAACGGTGTAATCGCACAACACGCACAAGACCCACGTCTTACTATTGACGCCCAAATGAACGAAGGTGAAATTTCAGCAAAGCTTGGGTTGAAAGGTTGGCCCGCAGTCGCAGAGGAAGCGATTATCGCTCGTGATATTTTACTGACAGATCATGTCCAATCAAGGCTGCATGTTTGCCATGTTACAACTGCTGGCGGTGTGGAATTAATTAGATGGGCGAAGGCTCGTGGAATTAATGTAACCGCAGAGGTAACACCGCACCATCTATTGTTAACTGATGAATTGGCGCAAAGTTACGATCCAGTTTATAAAGTGAATCCACCATTAAGAACTGCCCGCGATGTGGAAGCGCTCCGCGAGGGTTTAGCCGATGGCACTATCGATATTGTTGCAACTGATCATGCACCGCATCCAACCGAGAGTAAAGAGTGCGAATGGCCCGCAGCATCATTCGGAATGCTTGGGTTGGAAACTGCACTTTCAATTGTGGTCCAAACCATGATCTCAAGTAAATTGATGAGTTGGAGTGATCTAGTAGATAGATTCTCAATAGCCCCCGCAAAAATAGCTGGTTACCCCGATCATGGGAACGCGTTAGCAATTGGTAATCCCGCAAACATCACAGTGTTTAATCCGAATAAAAGTTGGACTGTGAATAAAGATTTAGCTATGTCCAAGAGCCGGAATACTCCGTTTCATGGGATGGAACTTCCCGGAGTTGTGACTGATGTTTTTTACAACGGAAAACAAGTTTTGCGTGATACTAAAATAGTAAGTGTTTCTTGATGTCAGCTTTTCTCGTTCTTGATGATGGTCGAATCTTTGAAGGGGATTCTTGGGCGGCGACTGGCGAAACTTTCGGAGAAGCAGTTTTCACTACTGGCATGACGGGTTACCAAGAAACTCTTACGGACCCGTCTTATCATAAACAAGTTGTGATTATGACCGCACCGCATATTGGTAACACCGGAATGAACAAAATCGACGAGGAATCTAAACAGATTTGGGTCTCTGGTTTTGTGGTGCGAAATCCTTCGCCAGTTTCATCAAATTGGCGCGCAACCTCGGATTTAGAAAGCGATCTAATAAAAGCTAGCGTTGTTGGAATTAGCGGGATAGATACCAGAGCGTTAACCAGACATATCCGAGATCGTGGCGCAATGCGCGTGGGAATTTTTTCAAAAATGGAACTAACCCGTGAAGAGATGGTGATCCGCGTTCGACAAGCGCCAGCGATGAGCGGAGCTTTTTTATCGGAAGATGTTTCAACAGCGAAACCATATGTAATTTCACCACCCGCAGGCACGGCCAAGGAATTTAAAGTTGCTGCGATTGATCTTGGAATTAAAGCTGCTACGCCAAGAAATATGGCTGCCCGCGGTATGGAAGTTCATGTACTACCAATTACAACTACCATCGCAGATATCGAAGCGCTTAACCCAGATGGCGTTTTTTTATCAAATGGGCCGGGAGATCCAGCCACAATGCACGGCGTAATTGAGTTAGTGCGCGAAATTTTGGAACGTAAAATTCCTATTTTTGGAATCTGTTTTGGCCAACAAATTTTGGGTCGCGCGTTAGGTTTTGAAACGTATAAATTGCAATTTGGTCATCGCGGAATAAATCAACCAGTTCTAAATAAAACGACCGGTCGGGTTGAGATCACCGCACATAATCATGGTTTTGCAGTCGAAGCCCCGACCGATGTGCGGTTCACAACTGTTTACGGAGCTGGTGAAGTTACTCATATATCGCTCAACGATGGCGTTGTAGAAGGCCTGCGCTTAATTGATCGGCCAGCATTTAGCGTGCAATACCACCCAGAAGCGGCAGCTGGTCCACATGATGCTAACTACCTTTTTGATGATTTTGCAGATTTGATGCGGAGCGCACGTGCCTAAGGATCCATCGATTAAAAGTGTTTTAGTAATCGGTAGCGGTCCGATCGTTATCGGACAAGCATGCGAATTTGATTATTCCGGAACCCAAGCTTGCCGAGTATTGCGTGCCGAAGGAATCCGCGTAATTTTAGTGAACTCGAATCCTGCGACCATTATGACTGATCCAGAATTTGCTGATGCAACTTATATAGAACCGATAACTACCCAGTTCCTTGAAGAAATCATCGCTAAAGAACGTCCGGATGCGATTTTGGCTACCTTAGGTGGACAAACCGCGCTTAATGCCGCGATTGGTTTACATAGCGCTGGTTTGTTAGAAAAATATGGCACGAAATTAATTGGAGCTGATGTTGATGCGATTGAACGTGGTGAGAATCGCGAAATTTTCCGAAGCATTGTGGCGAAAATTGGTGGCGAATCCGCTCAATCTGTGGTCTGTCATACGATAACTGATTGTTATAAGGCAGCAACGGAATTAAATTATCCGGTAGTTGTTCGGCCCTCTTTCACTATGGGGGGACTAGGTTCTGGAATTGCTTTTAATCGCGAAGATTTAGAGTTGATTGCCGGAGCTGGATTACGCCATAGTCCTACTTCTGAAGTATTGCTAGAAGAATCTATTTTAGGTTGGAAAGAGTTTGAATTAGAGGTAATGCGAGATCATAACGACAATGTAGTAATTGTTTGTAGTATTGAAAATATTGATCCGATGGGCGTTCATACGGGGGATTCAATAACAGTAGCGCCTGCTTTAACTTTGACTGATGTTGAGTTCCAAAACCTCCGCAATTTATCGATAAAGATCATCCGTGAAGTTGGCGTGGCAACTGGAGGTTGTAATATCCAATTTGCAATCAACCCTCTTGATGGCCGCATTGTTGTGATCGAAATGAATCCCAGAGTTTCCCGTTCCAGCGCTTTAGCATCAAAAGCTACTGGTTTTCCAATCGCAAAAATTGCTACTAAGTTAGCGATCGGCTATTCGTTAGATGAAATTAGAAACGACATTACGAAAATGACTCCGGCATCTTTTGAACCAACCCTGGATTACATCGTGGTAAAAGTGCCTAGATTTGCTTTTGAGAAATTCCCTGAAGCTGATCCTCGGTTAACCACAACCATGAAGAGCGTAGGTGAAGCAATGGCGATTGGCAGAAGTTTTCCAGAAGCTTTGCAAAAGGCGCTCCGCTCTTTAGAAAAAAAGGGAAGTAGTTTCTCGTGGGAGACCCCAAGTCAAAATGTGGCGACGCTCTTAGATTTGATGAGAACCCCCACCGAATTTCGATTGCGCCAAGTCCAACAAGCCCTTGCGTTTGGCGCTTCGATAGCGGAAGTACACAGCGCAACTAAAATTGATATTTGGTTCTTAACCCAGATTGACCTAATCAACGAGTTAGCGAAGAATATTTCTGCTGCCGCAGATTTAGACCGCCCATTATTATTACAAGCAAAACGGATGGGCTTTTCGGATCAGCAAATTTCAACACTGCGAGCGATATCAGAAGATGAAGTACGTAGGTTGCGTCATCGGCTCGAGCTGCGACCGGTTTATAAAACTGTAGATACTTGCGCTGCGGAATTTGAAGCTTTCACGCCTTATCACTATTCAAGTTATGAGGAAGAGAGCGAAGTTAAACCACGGACCAAACCAGCCGTAATAATTTTAGGTTCCGGACCTAATCGAATCGGCCAAGGAATAGAATTTGATTACTCTTGCGTGCATGCTTCTTTCACATTAAGCGAAGCTGGCTATGAAACTATTATGGTGAATTGCAATCCAGAAACGGTTTCGACCGATTATGACACTTCGGATCGCCTCTATTTTGAACCGCTAACTTTAGAAGATGTTCTAGAAATTATTAACGCTGAAACTATAGCTGGACCAGTTTTAGGAGTAATTGCACAATTAGGTGGTCAAACCCCGCTGGGATTAGCTCAAGGTTTACTGGATGCCGGCGTAACAATTCTTGGAACTAGCCCGGCCGCGATTAACCTCGCTGAGGATCGGGGCGAATTCGGACGAATTCTAAATGAAGCTGGATTACGAGCGCCGGAATACGGGATGGCGTTCTCATTTGAAGAAGCCGTTGCCGTGGCAACCCGAATCAAATATCCAGTATTAGTTAGGCCGTCGTTTGTGCTCGGCGGCCGAGGCATGGAAATTGTTTACGATGATGAATCGTTGAAGTCTTTTATTGTCAAAGCCACTGAGATAACGCCGAACCATCCGGTATTAATTGATCGTTTCTTGGACGATGCGATTGAGATTGATGTGGATGCGCTCTTTGATGGCGAATCGTTATATCTAGCAGGGGTTATGGAACACATCGAAGAGGCCGGTATCCATTCTGGAGATTCTGCCTGTGTGTTACCGAGCATGTCGTTAACGCCATCTCAATTGCTTGAAATTAGAGATGCCACCGAAAAAATTGCGCGCGGCGTCGGAGTTCGCGGATTAATAAACATTCAATATGCCGTAGCTGCAAATCAACTATATGTATTGGAAGCCAATCCGCGTGCATCTAGAACTGTGCCTTATGTATCGAAAGCAACCGGCGTCCAACTCGCAAAAGCAGCGGCACGGATTTGTGTCGGTGCAACGCTTGCGCAACTACGAGAACTCGAAATGCTGCCAAATCTTGAAGTTGGTAAAGCGCATGGGATTTCAGTCAAAGAAGCGGTACTCCCGTGGAATAGATTCCGCAGAACTGATGGGAAAGGCGTGGATTCAGTGCTTGGTCCAGAAATGCGCTCAACTGGTGAAGTTATGGGAATAGCCGATAATTTTGGCGCTGCTTATGCAAAAAGTCAGATTGCATCCTTTGGACCATTACCGCAAAATGGTTCGGTGTTCTTATCGCTCTCGGAAAAGGATAAAACCGCGGCGCTCTCTTCCGCACAAGAACTATTTGCGATGGGTTTCAAAATTTATGCCACATCAGGTACACATACATTTCTAGCTGCAAACGGAGTTGCGTCTACCTCTGTTCGCAAACATTCCGAGGATGAACGGAACGCGAATGATGAGTCAGCGGTCGAAATAATTACATCTGGAAAAGTGGATTTGATTATCAACACCCCATTAGGTCGTGGCACGAGACAAGATGGCTGGTTAATTAGAACGGCTGCGATCCAACGCTCATTACCTTGTATTACAACTATCCCTGGATTTAAAGCAGCGGTTGCTGGAATTCAATCTCTCCGAAATGACCAACTCGCGGTTCGCTCATTACAAAGTTGGTTGTCATGAAAATTAATCGTCGAGCCCAACAACGTACTGTCGAAATAGTTAGCAATAAGAAAGTTGGCGCTTACCACCATATGATTTTTGCGGTAGGGGATATGGCGCTACATGCTTTGCCGGGCAATTTCGTTGCGATTAGCGTTGGTGGTCCCGGAAGCGCGATGGTGCTACGGAGGGCTTTTGCAATTTATCGAACACATGATCGCGGTAATTACGGCGGTACCTTAGAACTTGTGGTTGCGCCACACGGTCAGGGTAGTAAGTGGTTAAGCGCGTTACCAATGCATGCAACCGTGGACATGGTCGGACCGCTCGGTACTAATTTTGGTATCCCAACTGAACCAGTAAATGCGATGTTAGTAGGTGGGGGTTATGGTTCTGCACCGTTATTTGGTCTCGCTGAATTATTAAAAGATGGTGGTTCGCGGGTAGATATGGTGCTTGGCGCTTCTTCAGCGGGAAAGATTTATGCTCCCCTTGAAGGAAAGCGCGCAGTTAACTCGATGACAATCACTACTGACGATGGTAGCGCCGGTACTAAAGGACAAGTGGTTTCGGTTTTGCCTGGGCTAATCGAGCGGCATAGCGTAGATATTATTTATTCTTGCGGTCCGATGGCGATGTTGGCGGCTATCCAAGATATCGCTACCCAAACTGGAATTATGCATCAATGTGCAGTTGAAGAATCTATGGCATGCGGCATTGGCGTTTGCATGACCTGCGTAGTGCCGTTGCGTGATGAAGCCGGTGTAATAAAAATGTCGCGTAGTTGTATAGATGGACCCGTAATGGATGGTGCGAATGTAATTTGGAATTCCGGCGGAAAAATTCCTGCAGGAACTTACGGTGCGCCAAATGTCTAATTTTAATTACAGCACAAATTTTCAAAACGCCCTTTTTCCTAATCCGATCTTCACCGCAAGTGGTTGTGCTGGATCGGGTAAAGAACTCGCCCAATTTTTTCCGTTGGGGGAGATTGGTGCGGTAGTTACTAAGTCCATAATGATAAAAGCCCGTTCTGGCAGACCCACCCCCCGAATGGCGGAAACTCCATCAGGGATGCTTAATTCGATCGGATTACAAGGGCCTGGAATCGATCAATTTATTGCAGAAGATATTCCATTTTTACAAAAAGCTGGCGCTCGGATAATAGTTTCGATCGCGGGAGAGAGCGTTGATGATTATGGTTCGTTGGCACGACGGCTTCGCGGTGTTCCTGGACTTTCTGCGTTGGAAGTTAATATTTCCTGCCCCAATGTAGAAAATCGTGGCCAAGTTTTTGCCTGCGATCCAATCGCATCGCGCTCTGTTGTCGAAGTAGTTCGTCGAGTGTTAGGCGGTGAACTACCAATCATCGTTAAATTATCGCCTGACGTTACCGATATTGTTGCGATTGCTAACGAAGTTATTTCGGCAGGTGCGGATGGTTTAGCTTTAATCAATACCTTGCTAGGAATGGTAATTGATGTCGATACGATGCGGCCAAAATTGGGTGGAAAAACTGGGGGACTATCAGGGCCAGCGATTCGACCGGTAGCCGTACGCGCAATTTATCAAGTTCATCAAGCATTTCCTAGGATTCCTATCCTGGGAATGGGTGGGGTTGCAAGTGGCGTTGATGCACTGGAAATGGTTTTGGCTGGCGCTAGCGGGATTTCAGTTGGCACCGCAACTTTTGGAAATCCAAACGCAGTGATAAAAATTAAAGACGAGTTAGCTAATCTATTATTAGAACGTGGTTTTACTACCTTCAAAGAAGCGGTTGGGTTTGCACATAGGAGTG
>JABMMO010000137.1 GCA_013205455.1 Actinomycetota bacterium | reverse complement strand
CAAATCGTTCTGCACCAACTCCAATTAATACCTCAGGCAATAGCGCCGCAAATGCTGGCTCCATCGCTACCACACGGGCGAAAACCCGCTCTTCAGCCGCAATTCGAGCGGCAAAGATTGCTGCGATTTCTTTGAATGCGCGATATTGAAGCAATCGGGCAAAGAGCAGGTCTCGCGCCTCCAAAAGGGCTAGATCATCTTCATCTTCGATCTCTCCAGAAGGCAGTAATCGGGCCGCTTTCAGATCGAGCAAGGTGGCCGCTACAACCACAAACTCAGTTGCGTGGTCCAACTTCCAGCCTGCTTCGGTGCCATCTAGCGCTCGCATGTAGCTAATAAATTCATCAGTTACCGAAGCAAGCGCAACTTCGCTGATATCCATCCGGTGGCGTGAAATCAATTGAAGCAATAAGTCAAACGGGCCATCAAAATTAGCGAGATGAACCGAGAATCCGGCTACCCGACCTTCACCTGAAAAGGTGGTTGCACCAGCCGTCGGCTCTAATTGCGCCGCGGGTGCATCAGATTCATTACTCACGGCAGAACCGTACTTTATTTCCACCCACTTGCCCTGATTTAACCATCGCCGTAGAGTCGCCAATTGTTGATAGAACGACAAAAGGTTAAAGAGAGGTTTTCGATTGAGCGCAAAGCCGACAATGAAAATGGTGCCAAAAGGCCATCGTGACGAGGAAGTAGTCACAACCGCTTCGGTTTTAAATCGCGCCAGCAAAACTTTCCCGATCCCAACTCCGTTAACTGAGCATGGCGGGGCACAAATTATCTCAGTCGTTAATCAAAAGGGCGGCGTTGGAAAAACCACGACCACAATTAATTTAGGTGCAGCTCTTGCTGAATTAGGACGTCGAGTTCTTTTAGTTGATTTTGATCCACAACATTCATTATCAGTTGGCTTAAATATAAATACCCGTAATATTGAAGGTTCCATCTATAACTTAATGATGGACGAATCTACTCGCATTGACGATTACCTTTTAAAAACTTCAGTGCCAGGAATGGACATGATTCCAAGCCATGAAGATTTAGCTGGCGCCGAAGGTGGCTTGATGAATGTAATCGCACGTGAGAAAGTTTTGAAACGTATTCTGGCTCCAGTTACTGATTACTACGATGTTATTTTGATTGACTGCCAACCATCGCTTGGCTTGCTTACGGTAAACGCTTTGACCGCATCGCATACTGTGATTGTTCCGCTCGAATGTGAATATTTTGCGCTACGAGGCGTTGCACTTTTGGTTGACATCATTAAGAAAGTTCAAGCGAATACTAATCCTGATCTACAATTGCTTGGAATTTTGGCAACCATGTTTGATAAGAAAACCGTACATTCACGTGAAGTTCTCGATCGAATCGTTGAAGCTTTTCCAGATAAAATATTTGACAGCATAATCGCAAGAACAGTTCGTTTCCCAGAAACAACAGTTGCAGGTGAACCAATCACAACATATGCAAGTTCATCTACTGGAGCTGCGTCATACCGACGTTTAGCTCGTGAAGTTATTGCACTAGGAGGAGTTAAATGAGTCGTCGAATAAGTTTGCCAGGTGCGGACGAACTTTTCCGCAAGACCACGCTTAGTGCAGTGCCTGCTCAAGATGAACCAACAACTGAAATAGCGCCAACCAATCGCGCAACTGCTCCGGCGCAAGTTAAGAAAACTGGAGTACGCAACACGCCGCGACGTCGACCTAACCAACTTGACCGCTCCCCTTCCGGTCGCGAAAAACATGATGAAAAAATTACGGTTTACATTTCGCCGGAAGAGCTTTTTGATTTAGAGCAGGCCAGATTATTACTACGTGGAGACCTTGGTTTAGCGGTAGATCGCGGCCGAATTGTGCGCGAATCTATTGCGATAGTCATTGCTGACTTAGAATCAAAAGGTGATCAAAGTATTATCGCAAGACGACTACGCGGACGGTAATTTATCTAGAACGCGGATGCGCGGTTGCGTAACTTTCGCGTAATTTGTCGATCGTAACTAAAGTATAAATCTGGGTAGTTGTAACCGACGAATGTCCCAACAACTCTTGCACAACGCGGATATCAGCACCGCCATCGATTAAATGCGTAGCAAAAGAATGTCGCAACGAATGTGGTGTAACTATCTCCGAGATTCCAGCCGCACGGGCTGCGTCTTGCACTATTTTCCAAGCGCTCTGCCGAGATAGCCGTTTGCCTTGGGTATTCAAAAATAGCGCCCGTTCTTTAT
>JABMMO010000136.1 GCA_013205455.1 Actinomycetota bacterium | reverse complement strand
GTTTCCGTCAGAACTTGCTCGGAAAGCGCGTTGATTACTCTGGTCGTTCAGTAATCGTTGTTGGTCCACAACTTAAGTTGCACCAATGCGGTCTGCCTAAACAAATGGCGCTTGAATTATTCAAACCATTCGTGATGAAGCGTTTAGTTGATTTGAACCACGCACAAAATATTAAATCTGCAAAGCGCATGGTGGAACGTTCACGTGCAGTTGTATGGGATGTTTTGGAAGAAGTTATTGCCGAGCATCCAGTACTGCTAAACCGTGCACCTACCTTGCACCGCTTAGGTATCCAAGCTTTCGAACCGCAACTAATCGAAGGTAAAGCAATCCAAATTCACCCACTCGTATGTACTGCATTTAACGCAGACTTCGACGGTGACCAGATGGCGGTTCACGTACCACTATCTGCAGAAGCGCAAGCTGAAGCCCGTATTTTGATGTTGTCTTCAAACAACATTCTTTCGCCAGCAAGCGGACGACCACTTACTGCTCCTACACAGGACATGGTGCTTGGTCTCTACTACTTAACTTCACTTCGCGAGAATGAATTAGGTGAAGGACGTATCTTCTCCTCAATCTCAGAAGCGTTAATGGCGCATGATCAAAATTCAGTATCTCTACAAGCGAAAGTAAAGATTCGTATTGCGGAGAACGGTGTAATCGCAACTCGCGAAACAACTCTTGGCCGCGCACTATTTAATGAAGTGTTGCCAGAAGGATTCCCATATGTTGATTATGACGTCACCAAGAAGTTACTTGGTTTAATCGTTGATAATCTTGCAGAAGGTTATCCAAAGGTTGTTGTTGCTAACGTTCTTGATGGACTTAAAGAACTTGGCTTCCACTGGGCTACTCGTGCCGGTGCCACAATTGGTATCGAAGACTTTGTAACTCCATCTCGTAAATTGGAAATCTTAGAAAGCTACGAAACTCGTGCGGACAAGGTGCAATCCCAATACGAAAAAGGACTTATTACCGATGACGAACGTCGTCAAGAGTTAATTGAAATCTGGACCCAAGCAACTAACGAAGTTGCAAAGGAAATGGAAGAAAACTTCCCTCGGACAAATCCAGTTTGGATGATGGTTTACTCCGGTGCTCGTGGAAATATGATGCAGATCCGTCAGATCGCAGGTATGCGCGGACTTGTAGCTAACCCAAAGGGTGAAATTATTCCGCGTCCGATTAAATCTAACTTCCGTGAAGGTCTATCAGTACTTGAGTACTTCATTTCAACTCACGGTGCTCGAAAAGGTCTTGCTGATACTGCGTTACGTACTGCGGACTCGGGTTACTTAACTCGTCGTCTCTGCGACGTGGCCCAAGATGTCATCATCCGCGAAGAAGATTGCGGTACCGAACGTGGCTTAATGGCAGCAATTGCTACTAAGTCATCAACCGGTGCGCTAACTCGTGACGAACACGTTGAAACTTCAATCTACGGCCGCACCCTTGCTGAAGATATTTCAGTAGCTGGCAAAGTACTTGTTGCTGCTGGTACCGATCTTGGTGATCGGATCATCGATGTACTTGTTGCTGCTGGTGTTGCTGAAGTTAAAGTTCGCTCAGTTCTAACTTGCGATAGCAAAGTTGGCCAATGCGGTAAGTGCTACGGCCGATCAATGGCTACTGGCAAGATCGTTGATGTCGGCGAAGCTGTTGGAATTATCGCTGCGCAATCAATCGGTGAACCTGGAACTCAGCTCACAATGCGTACCTTCCATACTGGTGGTGCAATGCTTTCGGGTGAAACTCAAATCACTCATGGTTTGCCACGTATTGTTGAACTTTTCGAAGCTCGTACTCCTAAAGGTGTTGCGCCAATTGCAGAAACTGCTGGCGTAGTTAGCTTCTTGGAAGATGCAAAGGGTAAGAAGATCATTGTTACCCCAGACGATGGCAGCGAAGCAGTTGCTTATCCAATTACACGTCGTCAAAAACTTAAGGTCGAAGAAGGCCAACGAGTTACTGTCGGTGAAGTAATGGTGGTTGGCGCAATTGATCCGAAGCAAGTACTTCGTATCCTTGGCCCACGCCAAACTCAAATTCACTTAGTGAATGAAATCCAAGAGGTTTATCGATCTCAAGGTGTAAACATTCACGATAAGCACATTGAAATCATTGTGCGTCAAATGTTGAAGCGAATCACCGTTCTTGAACCAGGTGACGCCGATATGTTGCCAGGTGAATTAGTTGACCGGCTCCGATTCGAAGCCGAAAACCGTAAAGCGGTTGCAACTGGTGGCAAAGCTGCTTCAGGTCGCCCAGAACTTTTGGGTATCACTAAAGCATCGCTTGCAACTGAATCTTGGTTATCAGCTGCTTCGTTCCAAGAAACAACTCGCGTACTTACCGATGCAGCGTTGTCGGAGAAGAGCGATCCACTTCTTGGCCTCAAAGAGAACGTCATCATCGGAAAACTTATCCCTGCAGGTACAGGTCTTGCTCGTTATCGCAACGTGCGAGTTGAACCTACTGAGGAAGCAAAGGCCGCGGTTTACGCAGCTTACGATGAATATGACTTCACACCATTTGAACAATCAGGTTCAGGTGAAGCAATTCGTCTTGATGAGTTCGAATCGGATGCTCGCGGTAAGTAGTAATTAGAAATTAAGCCCGTCTCTTAATTGAGGCGGGCTTTATTACATTACTAAAATTTATGTGTCAGTCATAAAAATTCTTTATTAAAGTTACTGAAAAACGGGATCTATCTCGTGTATGTTTTATCCATAAAAATCTTTTAAATACTTTAATAAAGGAGTGAACGTGAAAGTGGACTTCTGGTTTGATGCAATGTGTCCTTGGGCCTGGATGACATCACGTTGGATTTTAGAAGTCGAAAAAGTGCGTAAAATAGATT
>JABMMO010000135.1 GCA_013205455.1 Actinomycetota bacterium | reverse complement strand
GTGCTGGATTTCGATCAGATTGAAAAAGGAATCCAAGCTGGCGCACCAGTCGAACAATCTTGGATCGCAGGCTTTGGCTTGATGGTCACAATTGTCTGGCTATATTTAGAAGTTTTACGTTTGATCTCGATCTTGCGGCGCGACTAAATTTCTAGTTTCAGGTAAGCGAGCTGCAAGCAGTATCGCTATTGAAAAAACAAAAGCTGTTGTGGCAAAGGCGGTGCGATAGGAAGAGATATCGGAGATATAGCCGAGCAAAATCGGTCCGACCATCATTCCCGCATCGCCAGCCATCTGAAATACCGCAATAACTTTTCCGCTACGCCCTTTAATTACATCTCCAACTAAAGCTGCACCGGTGCCACCAAATGCGCCACCTAGGCCAAAGAAAAGCATTGAAAGCAAGAACATCCAAGTTGTAGTGGCAAAGATTAAAAAGCCCAAGCCAATTGAGATCATTGTGAAACCAATAAGCAACGCAGCTCGTCTACCTGAATTATCAGAGAAACGGCCAGCGCGAATTAAAATTAAACCTTGCGCAAGTGCGCTTAACGTAAAACCAAATCCAACGATTGTAGTTGTGCCATTCAATTCTTCAGTTACAAATAGCGGAAGTATTGACGAGCGCACCCCAAATAAAACCCAGGTTGATAAGAAAGTCATAATCAAGGCATATCGGAATGGTCGAATTTTAAGTGCTTCAAACATTTTCGTTGCTGGCTGCGAATCATCGTTTTCGGTTTTAGTGCCGAAACGTGCTTCATGTAAATAAAATAAACCGATTGAACCAGCGATTGAGAGTGTTACCGCATAGATAAAGAATGGTGCGCGTGGTGAGAACGCAATCAAAGCGCCACCGAAAGCTGGACCGGCAATGCTGCCAACTAAAAAACCGCCATTGAAGACCGATTGGGCGCGAGCGCGTTGGCTATCGCTAGCAACTCGTAAGATTAGCGATCCGGAAGCAACTGAAAACATTGACGAACCTAATCCACCGGCCGCACGTAAGAAGAGTAATTGCTCGTAACTCTGTGCTAACCCAGAGAGAAATACAAAGAATGCGACCATAAATAAGCCACTTCCAAGCGTTAAACGCTCGCCGAATCGATCTACTAATTTTCCAGATATTAAGCCAGAAGCTAATCGAGTAATTGCGAACATTGAGACTACTAATCCAATTGCGGCATTGCTGACGCCAAAAGATTTAGCAAAGATTGGAATAGCCGGAATTATTAAGCCAAAACCAAGTGCAACGAAAAACGAAACGGCAGTAACCACCGCTACTTCTTTAGGTAGGTCGGCAAACGGTGATTTAAAACGTTTAATTAGCCGAGCGCCTCTCCGGCTGCTTCATGTTTGGCCGTTGCATGATCCGCACCACTTTGTAGCGGTTTCTCTCTCAGAAATAACGAGAAGAGGAATCCAACTAACATAATTGGCGCAGCAGATAGGAAAACCACATGGAAAGCGTTGCTAAATCCGGTTAGTACCACGTTCTGTACCTCGATTGGAAGTTTCACTAAACCAGCTGTGTTACTTGTCAGTCCAGCAATCTGAGTTTTATCTATACCAGCCATCAGAGTTGGGTTGGTAGTAGCTAAATCAGCAAAGCCAGTTGCGAGGTTATTAGAAACCCGGTTATTTAAAATTGTGCCAAAGATTGCAGTTCCGAATGCGCCACCAAGACTTCTAAAGAAAGTGTTTGAACTTGTAGCGATACCTAAATCTTTGAAATCAACTGCATTCTGCAACGCGATTACAAGAGTTTGCATTGACAGACCTAATCCTGCACCCACAATGATTGCATAGATTGAAACTTCCCAGAAAGGTGTATCAATACCTAAGCGAGCCATTAATAACAAACCAATTGTCATTAATCCAGTGCCAATAATTGGGAACTTTTTATATTTTCCGGTAGAAGAAATCAATTTACCGCTAGTAATAGTCATTGAGACGATACCGAGCATTAACGGAATTAATTTAAGACCTGAGGATGTTGCACTGTTTTTCTGAATAACTTGTAGGTAGAGCGGCAACATAACGATCGCACCGAACATTCCAGCACCGACGATAAATCCAAGTACAGAAGTTAACGAGAATGTGTGGTTTTTAAAGAGGTAGAGTGGCAAAATTGGCTCGACAGCTTTTCCCTCCCAAATTAAGAAGAGTACCGAGAAGAGAACTCCACCAAAAATCAAGATTAAAGTTTTCGGATTAGTCCAACCGCTTTCCGGACCATAAACAGAAACTCCCAGCAGGATGGCAACAACGCCAATAACCATCAAAAGTGCGCCTAGGTAATCGATATTGTGGTCGCGCTTAACTTTAGGAATATGCAAGACAATTGATGTAACCACCATTGCAAGAATTCCAAATGGAATGTTGATATAGAAAATCCAACGCCATCCGGTAATGCCAAGAATTGTTCCGTGATCTGAGAAGAAACCACCAAGCAATGGACCGGCGACTGATGCAAGACCCCAGACTGCGCCAAAATAACCTTGATACTTTCCGCGTTCGCGCGGTGAAACGATGTCACCAATAATTACGAAAGTAAGACCCATCAATCCGCCAGCACCTAAACCTTGCAGTGCGCGAGTGGCAATTAGTTGAGTCATGTTCTGTGACATTCCGGCGAGCAGTGACCCAATCAGGAATGTAACGATGGCAAATTGATAAACCGGACGCCGACCGTAAAGATCGGAAATTTTTCCGTAAAGTGGTGTTGATGCGGTTGAGGTTAATAGGTAAGCAGTGACAACCCAGGAGTAATGATTTAGCCCGCTGAAGTCTTCAACGATTCGCTTTAGCGCGGTCGAGACGATGGTCTGATCAAGTGCGGCAAGTAGCATGCCGGTCATAAGTCCGCTCAGGACTACCATGATTTCTTTATGAGTCAGTGGACCAGGCGCCTTAGACATAAAACCTTTCAGAAGATACATAATGAGTTTTTAATAATCTTTGAACTTTCAACTACTAGCCTACTACGCGAGCCACTATAATTTCGCATGAAGCGATTGATTATGTAGAAAGTGATCTAAATGAAGAGCATTGTTGCGCAGGATTTGCTTAAGACTTATAACAAAGGATCTATCCGCGCACTTGATCGCTTAAGTCTTGATGTGGAAGAAGGCACCGTACTTGGCGTTTTAGGGCCAAATGGAGCGGGTAAAACTACAACAGTTCGAATTCTTGCGACTCTACTCACACCTGATTCTGGAAGTGCAACTGTTGCTGGAATTGATGTAATTAAACACCCCGATAAAGTCCGCGAAGTTATTGGACTATCTGGCCAATATGCGGCTGTCGATGAAACGTTAACTGGTTGGGACAACTTAGTAATGTTCGGTCGGCTTTATCATTTAGGTAAAGCGGCATCGATTAAACGTGCTGAAGAATTATTAGAAAGATTTTCACTAACTGAAAGCGCACGCCGTCCGATCAAAACCTATTCAGGTGGCATGCGACGGAGATTAGATTTAGCAGCGTCATTAATTGTGAAACCAAAAGTTTTATTTTTAGATGAACCAACAACTGGATTAGATCCGCGCGGTCGGTTGGAGATGTGGGGCGTTATTGAAGAGTTAGTAAAAGATGGCGTAACGTTATTGCTTACTACTCAATATTTAGATGAAGCCGATCAATTAGCCGATGACATCGCTGTTATCGACCATGGGAAAGTTATTGCGCGCGGGACTTCCGATCAATTAAAGCGTGAAGTCGGCGGCGAACGATTAGAAGTTGTGGTCGAGCAAGCACATGTGGCGCAAACTATGGCGATTGTCGCAAAAATCAGCGGCACGAAAGCATCCTTTGATGAAGGGTTACGCAAAATTTCAGCTCCAGTAACCACGGGGGCGGGGGCGTTAATTGAAGTTCTGCGGGCGCTAGATGGCGCCGGAATTCATCCACTAGATGTGGCCCTTAAACGACCATCGTTAGATGATGTGTTTATGGCACTTACCGGCCACGTAGCTGAAGTCGAAGAAGTACCGACTGATAGCAAGAAGAAGCGAAAGGGTGGAAATCGTTAATGCATGCTTTTACGGATGCGCTCGTAATTACCAAGCGCCAATTGTTACAACTTGCTCGAGTTCCAGAGGTATTAATTTTCTCAACGATTCAACCCGTGATGTTTGTGCTGCTATTTAGATATGTATTTGGTGGCTCGATTGAGACCGGTCAACCCGGTGGTTATGTCCAACTTTTAATGCCGGGAATTTTCGTGCAAACTACTGCATTTACGCTTGCGGCCACCGCTTCTGGGCTAGCTGAAGATATGCAAAAAGGTTTGATTGATCGGTTCCGTTCACTTCCGATTGCGCGCTCTGCTCTAGTTTTTGGTCGAACTCTGGGTGATGGGTTATTAAACATTTTAGTATTGGCCGTAATGGGGTTAGCTGGTTATCTTGTTGGCTGGCGACCAACATCTGGGATCTTAAAAATTTCGCTAGCTTTCTTATTCCTACTTGCATTTGGATATGCACTTTCGTGGGTTGGAATTTTTGCTGGCTTAGCAGCACGTGATGCGCGAGTTGTGCAGAACGTGAGCTTCTTAGTTACCTTTCCGATGACGTTCTTATCAAATGCATTTGCTCCGACCACCGGGATGCCAAAACCGTTGCAATATGTTGCAGAGTGGAATCCAGTTTCAACAATGGTTGCTGCTTGCCGCCAACTATTTGGGGTAGAGAATAAATTTGGCGCTACCGCTGGTTCATTCCCAAGCGAGAATCCGCTGACCATGTCCTTGATTTATATGGTAATTATCTTGGTTATTTTCGTACCGCTAAGCGTTCGGAAATATACAAATAAAGTTACTAAATAATTAGGCGTAGAACTCAGCTTCTAAAATCGCAACCGTAATAGCTTTGCCGTTTGGTGCGGTGTAGGTGACGGTTTCGCCAACTTTCACGCCCATAACTGCCGACCCAAGTGGTGATTTTTCGCTATAAACATCGAGATCGCCAGAGCTAATTTCGCGGGAACCTAAGAGAAATTGCATCTGATCACCGCCGATATCTACCGTGACTTTCATACCGAAACCAACCACGCCAGATTCACCAGCAGGCGGCTCCCCGATATGCGCATGTTCCAACATATGTTTAAGTTGGCGAATTCGGGCTTCGATTTTTCCTTGTTCATCTTTAGCGGCGTGATAGCCACCGTTCTCTTTCAAATCGCCTTCTTGGCGCGCTGCTTCTATCTTTTTAATGATTTCGGAGCGGCCTTCATTTTCCAGGTACGCCAATTCAGCGGATAACCGATCCGCTGCTTCTTGGGTCAACCAAGTATTGGTCTCTGGTGTCGTAGCCATAAGGGAGTACGGTACTTAATTACTCACGTAGTTGCACATCTGATAACTGCGGCATTAACTGGAATTGAGCGTGCCAGAACCCGAGTTTTGCGGGTAATTACCGAAGTGGTTGTAGCTGGGATTTGATCGGCAAATTCACCGACGATGTTCTTATCGATATCGCGAGCCACTAGCGTGCAAGTAATTGGAACCATTGGATTTCGTCGCTCAACTTCATAGGTAATGTCGATTGATGGGGTTGTGGAAGTTGAATCGCTTTCAAAAGAAATTAACGTATAACGAATTTCTGGCAGTGAGTGATGGGTAGCGGACCAAATTAACCACGGAAGGCCAAATGCTAACGCAATGATTGCGGGAACCTTCCAATTTAATTGGCGTGCGTTCCCATATCTCTGATTTAAATGCGCAATTTCAGCGCTGGAAAAATTGCGATTGGGAAAGCGTTCGCGCCAATGCCCAGTTGCTTCCGTAGGTGTTGAACTATTGCCTGACATGGGATGATTCTTTCATGGATGAAGCAACCGTAAACCCAGGAACCGCCGGATCGATAACGGTTTTTGTATTGATGGTTGCGGTCTCGTTACTACTTTGGAGTTTCTATCGCCGTTATCAAAAAATGCAGAAGCGCGTGAACCCAGAAGATAATTCGAATGGTTTCGAGAGTGAATCTAAGTAAGTTCCGGAAATTGGTTTCAACGCTATCGGTAGCTCTGTTATTAATCACAATTTTTATTGGCTTAGGAATTTGGCAATTACAACGCGCGGCAGATTTACAAGAACTACAAAAACCAGTCATTGATAAACCAGCAATTTCGTTATTGGCAATCGCAAAGCCAAGTGTTGCGTTAGCTGGCTCCGCCCCAAACCGAATTGTTAAATTTTCTGGAAGTTATGGGAAAACTTTTATTGCACCAAACCAGAAGGGCCGCGAGAATAATCGAGAAAGTTGGGAAGTAGGGATTTTTGAAATTCCAAACACCGGGGCGATTTTGGTAGCTCGAGAAATTTCGGCAACATCGGGTCCAAGAAATCTACTACCGAGCGGACCAGTTGCAATTGTGGGACGGTTAATGCCGCATCAAAATGAAGATCGAGCAGTGTTTACCAATGAGGTTAATGTTTTATCCAGGTTAGATAGCGCTCTAATCGCAGATAAGACCAACCTCCCCATCTTTGATGGTTTTGTGATTGTGCAGACGGAGGCAATTTCTGGGATTGAGAGCAGGTTAAAGTTGATTTCATCCGAACCTGCTAGATCCACGGTGCCGGGCTATTACTGGCAACATATTTCGTATGTCGTCATATGGTGGTTGATGGCTGGGGTAGTAGTTTTTCTTCCGTTCTACCAAAAATTCAAGAAGAATGAAGATAGTGAAACCGATCTAAGGAGCAGAAATTGAGTGGCGTGCTAAAACGATTTAGGTTTATGGCGATTTTTGCAGGCGTGATGTCGCTGCTTTTATGGTTTGTTGAGCTCCCAATCGTGTACATATTGAATAATGAAAATTGGGAGAGCAACGTAAAGTGGATTCCAATCGTGCATGGTTATGTCTATCCCTTCTATGTTTTTACTGCGATCCATTACTCAGTCCGAGCTCGCTACGATATTAAGAAAATGATTTTCTTTATCTTGGCTGGCACTTTGCCGGTCGCATCTTTTATTGCAGAACGTCGAGCGCTTCGGGAGAGCCGCCAGAGCTAACCTATGAATAATGCTATTAAATCCAGCATCAAATCGTTGCTCTATCCATTATATGAACGTCGGTTAGTGCGCTCTTTAGATTTTTCAAAGACCCCGCACCATGTCGGCGTAATTTTGGATGGCAACCGAAGGTGGGCAAAAGCTAACCCATCGATTGATGGCGATACCTCCTCGCGCCGTGGCCATAAAGCCGGCGCCGATAAAATTATTGAACTTCTGGATTGGTGTGAAGAGAGCAATGTAAAAGTCTTAACTTTATGGCTGCTTTCTAATGACAATTTAAAGAGATCGCCCGATGAGTTAAAAGCTTTAATCGAAATCATCGGATCAACAGTTGATGAGTTAGGTCGGCGTGGTCGTTGGGAGATTCGCCCAGTTGGCTCACTCGAACTTCTGCCGGAAGAACTGCAAGATCGGTTGGCGGCAGTTGCCACCAAGAGCCGCGGGATCAAAGGTGTTGTCGTAAATGTGGCAATTGGTTATGGCGGCCGTCGTGAAATTGTCGATGCCGTTAAATCGCTGATCACAGAAGCTGGCAAAGCTGGCAGAAGTCCGGCTGAAATCGCAAATGAAATATCGGTCGAAGAGGTCAGTCAATATTTATATACCGCAGGACAGCCCGATCCAGAGTTGGTAATTAGAACTTCAGGTGAGCAGCGCCTAGGCGGCTTTCTACTTTGGCAGAGCGCCCATTCTGAGTTTTATTTCTGTGAAGCCTATTGGCCAGATTTCCGTAAAGTTGATTTCCTCCGGGCGCTTCGCTCCTACTCGCTTCGGGAACGTCGGTTAGGCGCTTAGCCAACCCTCAACTTGTTATTTAGAATTTACCTTCTGTTGGCG
>JABMMO010000134.1 GCA_013205455.1 Actinomycetota bacterium | reverse complement strand
AAATATCTTGCACCATTTACTGGATCTGCAATTGGTCAGCACTGGATGTATGCCGGCGATCACGTACTAATTGTTTTTGATGATCTTTCAAAACAAGCAGATGCATACCGTTCCGTATCGTTATTGCTACGACGTCCACCGGGTCGTGAAGCGTATCCAGGAGATGTATTTTATTTACACTCACGTTTATTAGAGCGTTGCGCAAAACTTTCTGATGAACTCGGTGGCGGCTCAATGACTGGATTACCAATCATTGAAACCAAAGGTAATGACGTATCTGCGTTCATTCCAACAAACGTAATTTCAATTACCGATGGTCAGTGCTTCTTAGAAACCGATCTATTTAACGCAGGTGTACGTCCCGCTATTAACGTAGGTATTTCGGTATCTCGCGTAGGTGGATCTGCACAAACTAAAGCGATGAAGAAGATTGCTGGTCGCCTTCGTTTAGATTTAGCTCAGTTCCGCGAACTCGAAGCGTTCGCAGCATTTGGATCAGATCTTGATGCGGCATCAAAATCTCAACTTGAGCGCGGTGGTCGACTTGTTGAACTATTAAAACAGAATCAATACACCCCGTTCATTCTTGAGAAGATGATCGCTTCAATTTGGGCTGGTACCACTGGTCAACTCGACTCAGTGCCGCTACCGGATATCAAGCGTTTTGAAGCTGAATTTTTAGATTATTTGTCACGAGATCACAAAGGCGTTCTAGATGTAATCGCAACTACTAAAGAGTTAAGCGATGACACAGTTGCAGCACTTACCGCTGCAATTACTACCTTTAAAGATCGCTTTGTTTCCTCTGTCACTAAAGCGCTAAATGAAGCGCCAGTGAAAGCAGAAGGCGACGATTTGAATGAACAAGTTACTAAATATGTCCAGCCGGCGGCAAAGAAGTAACAAATGGGCGCCCAACTCCGCATCTATCGTCGACGCATTCGCTCGGTTAAAGCGACTAAGAAGATTACGCGCGCCATGGAGTTAATCTCCGCTTCGCGAATCGTCAAAGCGCAAAACCGAGTAAGCGCATCGACTCCATACGCGAATGAATTAACGCGTGCGGTATCTGCGGTTGCAACTTTTTCAAATACAAACCACCCATTAACAACGGCTTCTGAAAATCCAAAGCGTGCGGCAGTACTTATTATTACTGCGGACCGCGGAATGGCCGGCGCATATTCAAGTAGTGCAATTAAAGAAGGCGATGGCTTAATTGCATATCTAAGAGAACGCGGGCTTGAAGTAAATACTTACCTGGTAGGTCGTAAGGCTGTTAATTATTACAAATTCCGTAATCGACCAATTAAAAATTCATGGTCTGGCTTCTCTGATAACCCAACTTATGCAAACGCTAAAGAAGTTTCAGATGAGTTAATTGGTGCCTTCATTACAGATGCCCAAACTGATATTAACGGCGTAGATGAACTTCATATTATTTACACTGAATTTGTATCGATGATTACCCAAAATCCACTTACAAAGCGAATGTTGCCACTTGAAGTTGTAGAAAGTGATGCGACGCCACCAACTGGCTTGCTGCCAATGTATGAATTCGAACCAAACGCAGGCGATGTGTTAAACGCACTTCTTCCGCGCTATATCGAATCTCGCGTATTTAACGCGATGCTTCAATCTGCTGCGTCCGAGCATGCCGCTCGACGTCGCGCCATGAAATCAGCAACTGACAATGCTGAAGATTTAATCAAGTCGTTAACCCGACTTGCGAACGCGGCCCGTCAAGCCGAAATCACACAAGAGATCAGCGAAATCGTGGGCGGCGCAGATGCGTTGTCTTCAAGTAACTCAGGGAGCGAATGATGTCCGTAAATACTAAAACTGGCACTGGACGCGTAGCGCGCGTAATTGGACCGGTAGTTGATATTGAATTTCCAGCAGATTCAATGCCATCTATCTACAACGCGCTCGAAATCGATGTCACGTTAAGCGGTAATACTAGAAAACTTACGCTAGAAGTCGCGCAACATATTGGCGATAACTTAGTCCGTGCGATCTCGATGCAACCAACTGACGGCATGGTCCGTGGGGTTGAAGTACGCGACACTGGAAGTGCGATCTCAGTTCCAGTAGGCGACGTAACTAAAGGACATGTATTTAATGCGTTAGGTGAGTCGCTAGACGTTCCAACATCATCGCTCGATATAAAAGAACGTTGGCCAATCCACCGTACTGCGCCAGCATTTGATCAACTTGAATCAAAGACTGAGATGTTTGAAACTGGAATTAAAGTTATCGATCTTCTAACACCATATGTAAAAGGCGGAAAGATCGGATTATTCGGCGGTGCAGGTGTAGGTAAGACCGTGCTTATCCAAGAAATGATTTACCGAGTAGCCGAAAACTTCGGCGGCGTATCAGTATTTGCCGGCGTTGGCGAACGTACTCGTGAAGGCAACGACTTGTTCTTGGAAATGACCGAGACCGGCGTTATTAATAAGACCGCATTAGTTTTCGGTCAGATGGATGAGCCACCTGGAACTCGTTTGCGGGTTGCGCTCTCAGCTCTAACAATGGCGGAATATTTCCGAGATGTGCAGAAACAAGACGTTTTGCTCTTCATCGACAATATTTTCCGATTCACCCAAGCTGGTTCTGAAGTATCAACACTTCTAGGACGTATGCCATCTGCTGTGGGTTACCAACCAACACTTGCTGATGAAATGGGTGTATTACAAGAGCGTATTACATCTACTCGCGGACACTCGATTACTTCGATGCAGGCGATTTATGTACCTGCCGATGACATCACAGATCCAGCGCCACACACTACTTTTACGCACTTAGATGCAACTACTGTGTTATCTCGTCCAATTTCAGAATTGGGTATCTATCCAGCGGTAGATCCACTCGATTCAACTTCTCGAATTCTCGATCCCCGTTACATTGGTGATAATCACTTCCGCGTTGCAAACCGAATCAAGCAAATTTTGCAGCGTTACAAGGATTTACAAGACATCATCGCAATTCTTGGTATCGACGAACTCTCCGAAGAAGATCGAATCCTGGTTGGTCGCGCTCGTCGTATCCAACGCTTCCTTTCACAAAATACTTTCGTTGCTAAAGTATTTACTGGCCTCGATGGTTCATTCGTGCCACTTACTGAAACAATTTCCGCATTTGATGCGCTCGCAAATGGTGACTATGACCATGTGCCTGAGCAAGCATTCTTTATGTGCGGTGGCCTAGATGATGTTGAGCGTCGAGCTGCAGAGTTGGCTAAGAACTAGATATGAGTTCATTAAGAGTAGAATTTGTTTCGCCAGAGAAACGGGTCTGGTCGGGCGAAGCCACGTCGGTTTCGGCGCGAACTCTCGATGGAGATCTAGGCATTCTTCCTGGCCACACTCCACTTCTCGGTGTACTTGTAGATGGATTTGTTTCAATTAAAGGTGTTGATGGAACTGTTTCCGAATTTAACGTGCACGGAGGATTTTTATCTGTGGCTAAGGATCGTGTTTCTATCCTTGGTGAAAGTACCGATTAATTAAATTAATCAACTCTTGTAACATCTGCTCCAAGTAGCTCCAACTGTTTAGCAAAATTCGGATAACCACGATCAATGTGGAATCCGCCTTCAACAAATGTAATTCCGTCAGAAACTAAGCCAGCTAAAACTAAGCCCGCACCCGCACGAATATCGGTTGCAACTACCGGTGCTGAAGATAATTGTGGAATTCCAGAGATGGCCGCGTGATGCCCATCGACCCGAATTTTCGCACCTAACCGAGTTAGTTCATTTACGAACATAAAACGCCCTTCAAATACATTCTCAGTCACGATCGCATCGCCATCTGCGATTGAATTCAGCGTAATAATCATGGGTTGCAGATCAGTTGGAAAACCTGGGTAGGGAAGGGTTGCAACATCAATTGCTTTTGGCCGATGATCCATTTTTACCCGAATTCCATCTTTTGTCGTAGTAATTACCGCACCAGCTAAAACTAATTTATCTAGCGGAACTTCTAAATCACTAGGTCGGCAATTATGAATGGTGATATCACCTTGCGTTATTGCGGCTGCAAATGCCCAAGTTCCAGTAACAACGCGATCTGGCAAAGTGGTGTGATCAGTTGGCAAAAGGGTTTTAACTCCAGTTATTAAAATTTTCGGTGTTCCAAGACCAGAAATATCAGCGCCCATCGCAATTAAAAAATTCCCAAGATCGACGATATCGGGTTCGCGAGCAGCATTATCTAAAGTAGTTTTACCTTTAGCTAATACCGCAGCAGTCATAATATTTTCGGTTGCACCTACGCTAGGAAAATCTAGCGTGATATCTGCGCCAATTAATCCGAAAGGAGCTTCCGCAATTACATAGCCATGCTCGTTATGCGCAGTTGCGCCAAGTTCAGCAAGTCCCTTCAAATGAAAATCCAAGCCGCGCGATCCGATTGCGTCGCCACCAGGCAGCGCAACTTCTGCTTCACCAAGGCGCGCAACTAACGGCCCCAAAACATTTATGGATGCGCGCATTTTT
>JABMMO010000133.1 GCA_013205455.1 Actinomycetota bacterium | reverse complement strand
CTGGGGCACGTTTTTACGAAGTAAATCAGCTTGGATGGTTACTCTTTACATGGGACTTCAATCAACACTTTTCTATGCACAGATTGCTTGGCTGCCAAAGATGTTAATGGATCAAGGTTACAGTGAAGTTCGAGCTGGAGCTTTACTTGGTTTTACTACTTTCTCAGGATTTATTTTTACTTTTGCGATACCTCTTATATTTGGTAGAGGTGCAAATCAGAGGCAGGCGATATTACTAACGGCAATTCCTGGGATTTTTGGCTTCGCAGGATTGCAATATTTAAATACGGGATGGACGATTCCATCGCTCGTTCTGGTTAGCGCAACCCATGCGGCGCTTCCAGTAGCACTTGGGTTAATTGCCATGAAATCGCCAACGCCGGAACAGACTGGCCATTTATCGGCGATGGCGCAAGGAATCGGATATGGATTATCGGCAATTTTCCCAGTTGGATTTGGCTTGCTTTACCAAGCTACAAATAGTTGGACCATCGTAATTAATATTTTAATTGGGATTTGTGTAATCCAAGCGGTAATCGGCTTGCGAGCCAATCGATAATTGATGGCTCTTGGTGTAATTTAATTTTATGTTAATTCGCGATGCCGTTCCTAGTGATGCCCAATCAATTTTGGATTTAATTCATGAACTGGCAGTTTATGAAAAAGCACCAGATGAAGTTGTTGCCACAATCGAAGACATTCGTGGCTCGCTTTTTAGCGCCAACCCAATATCGTTTTGCAAGATTGCTGAAGTAGATAATCAAATCGCAGGATTTGCAATTTGGTTTCTCAACTATTCAACTTGGTTAGGACAGCCTGGTATTTATCTTGAGGATCTCTTCGTAAAGCCAGAATTTAGAGGTAGCGGTATTGGCCAAGGCCTAATGAAAACTTTGGCTGAAATTTGTGTAACTCGAGGATACGAACGTTTTCAATGGTGGGTACTTGATTGGAATGAACCGGCCATCAATTTCTACAAATCCATCGGTGCTACCCCAATGGATGAATGGACCGTTTTTAGATTAAGCGGTGACGCTCTACGTAATTTCGCGAAGCAACCAAATAAGTGAGAGAGTTTGCAACATGAACACTGCATCCCCGATCACGATTTCCGCGGCAGAAGTTGAATTGGCTTGCTCACTTAGCGAAGTTGTCGAATCACAGCGTAAAGCGTTCGCTGGTTTGATTTCTGGAACTTCAGTAATGGGTCCAAGGGCGGTTATTACAAATGGCGAGAACGCACAATTTTCCTACATCGCCAGAGCTTCTAGCACTGCTCCCACGATTGTTAAGTTTGGCAGCGTAACTGGTTCCAACAGCGCCAAAGGACTACCAGTTGTGCAGGCATACATGGCAGTTATGGATTCTGAAACTGGTTCTTTAACTTATTTTGTGGATGGTGAAAGCGTTACCCGAATCCGAACTACTGCAGCCAGCATGGTTGCAGCGCAAGAATTAGCAAACAAACCCAATTACATAACAGTTATCGGTAGCGCTCCACAAGCAATTGCGCACGCCAAAGCAGCTCTAGAACTTTTCAAACCAACAAAATTAACGATCGTCGTGAGAAGTGCAGATAAAGGTCAATTCGTTAAAGCACAATTTGCGGATAATCTGCCAGTTGAGATATCGCAAGATGTTGAGGCAGCTGTTGCAACCGCAGATTTAATTTTTACCTGCACAAATTCAATGACCCCGCTCTTCAAAGGAAAACTTAAACCAGGAACTACTTGTATTGCAATCGGATCTTTTGCGCCGAATCGAGAAGAAATAGCGACCGAAGTGGTAGTAGCTGCAGATAAAGTTTTTGCGGACGATTCTGCAACAACTCAACTCCAATGTGGATCAATAATTCCAGCGCTAAAATCGCAGGCGCGAAAATGGGCCCAAGTAGTTTCGATTGGCGAAGTTATTAATAGAAGTGTTAATGGGCGTGAAAACCCCGCCGAAGTTATCTGCTATTTCAGCGTTGGTCTTGGGATACAGGATGCCGCCTTTGTAGAATTGCTAATGCAGAAAAGAAGTGGAAAATGAAAGGTTTGAATCCGGAAGCAATTCTTAAAGATCATTTCGGACTCACTGGTGAAATATCCCAGCTCCCGGGTGAGCGCGACTTAAATTTCAAAGTGGTAACAGATCAGGTCTATGTTTTGAAATTGTACGAAGCCGGAAATCGCGATTGGCTTGAACTCCAAGATTTTGCACTTCGGATGCTAGAAATTGCTGGGATCCCGACTCCGATTCAATCTACCCAAGGCCATTTCTTAGTTGATCTTCCTAATGGCTGTACCGCACGGTTATTGCAATGGGTGGATGGCGAACCTTGGGCTAAGAGCGAAACTGATTCCAATCTCTTGCAGACGCTTGGCGCCAAAATTGCCTCAGTTGATAAGAAGCTCGCCACAATTACGATAAATGAGAAAAACGCCACAGTTCTTAATCGGAAATTCATTTGGAATTTATTACAGGCAGGCTCGCTTATTTCGGAAACTAATTTAATTAAAGATTCGGTTTTGCAATCAGCAGTAACTAACGTTCTACAGAATTTTAAAGATAATGTAATACCTAAACTTAGCGCGCTACCTACTCAGGTAATTCATAACGATGGTAATGATTACAACATACTTGTTGATGGAAACCGATTGGGCTTGATTGATTTCGGTGACATCGTAATCGCCCCAAAGATTGTTGGCTTAGCTGTATGCGCGGCTTATATGGTTTTGGAAAAGGATGAACCGATCAAGGAAATTCTGCCATTAATCCGCGGCTACCACATGGTCGCTCCCCTCACACCGGCAGAATTAGAAATACTTTTCGATTTAATCCAAGTTCG
>JABMMO010000132.1 GCA_013205455.1 Actinomycetota bacterium | reverse complement strand
GCCATTAAATTTGAAATTTCAGGTTCATGAATTGGGGCTTGTAAAGTTAACGGATTACTTGCGCAAACTCCGCGCGCTGCAAATGATGTAAAAATCGGAGCGCTTAAATGTGTAGCAAGTATGCCAATTTCGCTATCTGCTGCAATACCACCGCCACCAACCCAAATTCCAATTTTTGACTTACCAGAGAGCTCTTTGATAGCTGGCGCCAAATCTGGAATAGCCAATTCAATTTTCGATGCAGTTGGAATCTCGCCAACAAACTCTGCTCCTAATAAATCCGCCGGAATTCCGATATATCCAGATCCACTTGGCGCGTTCGTTAAGCCAGATATGAAATCAGTAACTGCAGCAATTGCACTTTTAGCATCGGTGACGCTAACCGACATGGCCCTACCATTTCTAATCTTCGCAAGTGGGGCAAAAAGTGCGCTTTGATCGTTCATCTCATGTAACAAACCACGTGATCCATCTTTATGGCGCTTTCCGATTGGTGCTTCTGAAGAAATTACTAAAACTGGGGATCCACTAATCGCTGCTTCGCCGAAGGCTCCTAAAGTATTTGCCGCTCCTGGCCCCGTGGTAGTAAGTGCAACCGCTAACTTTCCAGTGCTTCGAGCTAAGCCATCCGCTGCGTAAACAGAGGTTTGTTCATGTCTCACTCCAACAATCCTGGGACGATTGGTATCTAGCGCGTTCCAAAATGCGAGATTATGTACACCAGGTATTCCAAAACATTCTGTTACCCCTGCGCGCCAGAGTAAATCTAAAATGGCGCCAGCTAACGTAGTAGTGGAATGCTCAGGCATGAGGCGACAATACCGCGATATGAAAGAGGGAAGAGAATGAGCAACATAGTTTCGAAAAATCCCACAAATCTAAGCGATGTAATTGTCGAACTTCCAGCTGCTACCTCTGATGAGATTGTCGCCGCCGCAAAACGTGCAAAGGCAGCGCAAAAAGCATGGGCAGCAATGCCCGCACCAGCTCGCGGTCGAGTAATTGCAAATGTTGGACGACTTGTTGAAGCTAATAAAGAATCTCTTGCGAAATTAGTAACTCGTGAAATGGGCAAAGTTTACGCCGAAGCACTTGGTGAAGTTCAAGAAGTTATCGATACCTGTGATTTCTTCCTAGGCGAAGGTCGGCGCATGTATGGCCAAACCGTACCAAGTGAGATGCCTAATAAGAATTTATTTACTTTCAGAATGCCGGTTGGTAGCACACTAATTATTACAGCTGGAAATTTCCCGGCAGCCGTACCGTCTTGGTACATCGTTCCAGCGTTATTAACTGGCAACTCTGTTATCTGGAAACCAGCAGAATTTACGCCAGCCGTTGCCAACGCGCTCACCGCAATTTTTCACGCTGGTGGTGTACCAAAAGATATTTTGATCACTCTTGTTGCAGAAGGCGCCACAACATTTGAAGCGATGGATAAATGTTTATCTTTAGGGCTAATAAATAAAGTTGGATTTACCGGATCAACTGAAGTTGGTCGAAAAATCGGTGCAAAGACTGGCGAATATATTCAAAGCGCATGCCTTGAACTTGGTGGCAAGAATCCGATGGTGGTAATGCCCGATGCAAATTTAGATTTAGTTCTTGACGGCGCGCTCTTTGCCGGCTTTGGAACCGCCGGTCAACGATGCACATCACTTGGAACGCTCTGGCTTCATGAATCTATTTACGATGCATTCTTGGCCAGATATGCCGAAACGGTTGCCAACGCAAAAGTTGGCGACCCAATGAAAGATGTTCTATTCGGGCCCATGATTAGCGAAAAATACTTAGAAAATCATCTTAAGAATTTAGCAATGATCCAAAAACACCATACCGTGCTTGGTTCTACCGGTGTTGGCCGGATTACAAAAGAGAATCCCCGCGCTGGTTTTGTGGGAGATCCAGAAGCTGGCGTCTTTGCGCATCCAACTATTGTTGCCGGTATAACAAAAGATGATGAGCTTTATGCAACTGAAACATTCGGTCCGTTAGTGACAGTTGGTAAATTCAAAACCATTGAAGAAGCAATTGAACTATCCAATGGCCACGGCTATGGCCTCTCTTGTGCAATTTATAGTAGCGATCCGAAAACAATTTGGACTTACCGTGAAGGTGTATCTGCCGGGATGATGTCAGTTAATAATTCAACTTCAGGAGCCGAAGCCCATTTGCCTTTCGGAGGAAATGGCAAAAGTGGAAACGGTTCCCGTCAAAGTGGAGTTTGGGTACTGGATCAATTTACAAGATGGCAATCGCTAAACTGGGATTGGTCTGGAAAATTGCAGAAAGCCCAGATGGATACTGTTGAAGTTGCGCATAACCCTAATTTCCGAATCGCTGAATAACAAGTAAAGGATAGATTTACGCCATGACCACAAAGGATCCAATTCATCCATTCGACTTACTAGAGGTTGAACGCGAACTAACTGAAGAACAACGCGCTATCCAACAGGTTGCCCGAGATTTCGTTGCTAAAGAAATCAAACCAAACATTGCGGCTTGGTATGAGAATAGTGATATCCCAGTGCGAGAATTAGCGCTTAAGTTAGGCGCGATTGGAATGTTAGGCATGCATCTTGAAGGTTATGGCTGCGCCGGAACTGATGCCACTTCTTATGGTCTTGCGTGCTTAGAACTTGAAGCCGGTGATTCTGGATTACGATCATTAATTTCAGTGCAAGGTTCGCTTTCAATGTTCGCAATTCATGAATACGGCAGCGAAGCCCAAAAAGAAAAATGGTTACCAGAAATGGCTGCGGGTCGGGTGATTGGTTGTTTTGGTTTAACTGAAGCCGATTACGGCTCAAACCCATCCGGAATGCTCACCAATGCAAAACGTGATGGCGATAATTGGATTATTAACGGCAACAAGATGTGGATTACAAATGG
>JABMMO010000131.1 GCA_013205455.1 Actinomycetota bacterium | reverse complement strand
GCCTAACTATCTCCTCTTGGTCGTGGCTCCTCCACCAGGTATCGATCCTGGACCCTGGGCTTCAAAGGCCCATGTGCTAGCCACTACCCAATGGAGGAACCCGTATTCTCTCGCATCTTTTTCCTATTTACGACCAGAGTTACTGCAGATCGCGAGAAACCCGTAGCGTTGGGGCTTATGAGCGCCCCACGCAGAAGGATGAGTAGCGCGGAACGCCGCTCGCAATTGATTGAAGTCTCACGCGCAATTTTCGCCGAAAAAGGGGTTGAAGGTGCAACCGTTGAAGAAATCGCGGCGGCGGCCAAAGTTTCTAAGCCAGTTATTTATGAACATTTTGGTGGCAAAGAGGGGTTGTACGCGGTCGTTGTAGATCGCGAAATGGCAGCGTTATTAAATTTAATTACCTCATCATTAACTACAGGGCGACCACGGGCGCGCGCCGAACAAGCTGCGATTGCATTTCTTACCTATATTGAAACTCGCAGCGATGGATTTCAAATATTGGTGCGTGACTCAACTGTTGGCGCGCAATCTGGATCCTTTGCAACTCTGATTAGCGATATCGCAAGTCAAGTAGAAAATATTTTTGTCGCAGAATTTGCCGCCCGTGGGTTCGATCCGAAGATGGCGCCGATGTACTCCCAAATGTTAGTTGGGATGGTCGCACTTACCGGGCAATGGTGGCTAGATACTCGCTGGCCCTCTCGTGATGTTGTTGCAGCCCACTTAGTTAATTTAGCTTGGAACGGATTATCTAGTTTGGAATCTAAACCAGAAATGTCTAGCTCGAAAAAATTGAATAAAGATAAGAAAGTTACCAAGAAGAAATAGCTAAAGTGTTTCGATTACTCGTGCTCCATGAACTGGGCCACCAACATGCAAAACATTTCCAACAACGCCGCTAGTTTTTAACGCAACAATCAAATCAAGCGAGTGTTCTTCATCCTCGGCTAAGAACGCAACCGTTGGTCCAGAACCCGAAACTAAACCACCTAGTGCGCCATAATCCATGCCTACATCAAGAATTAATCGAAGTGCTGGTCGGAGCGAACACGCTGCAGCTTGTAAATCATTGCTTAGAGTTTTACCCAGTTCTTTAGCGTCGCCAGAGCGAAGTGCTTGCATTAACGGTTCGCTAACGCTCGGCGCGATGATGCTCATTCCTTCGCGCAATCGATCGCATTCGTTGTAGACAGCTGGGGTTGAAAGCCCTGAAGCAGATAGCGCTAAAACCCAGTGATAACTACCGCGAGAGAGCGCTGGCGTTATCTGGTCGCCTTTGCCAGTACCGATTGCAATCCCACCAGAAATCGCAAACGGTACATCGCTACCAATTTCGCGCCCAACTTTCTCCATATCATCACGTTTTAAACCTAAGTTGTATATAGCATCAATCCCAACAATCACGCCCGCTGCATTTGCGCTACCACCAGCCATGCCGCCAGCTACTGGAATATTCTTATTAAGATGGATAGCTAAATCTGATGAAACTTTATATTTCTTAGCCATAAGTTCGACAGCTCTATGCGCAAGATTTTTCTCATTAACTGGAATGTGATCGGTATTTTCACCGGAAATTTTTATAGAAATTCCCGAACCCGGTGCTCCGCTCTTTACAGTCACATCATCAAAAAGTGAAACCGCTTGAAAAACCGTCACTACTTCATGAAATCCAGTTTTTTCAAGTGGGCCAACTGATAGTTGTAGGTTTATTTTTCCTGGGACCCTGACAACCACACCGGCACTCATGAAACGAAAGCCTATTGGTTATCTAGAATTATTTCTTTGCCAAAGCGCTAGCAATTTTTAAAAAATCATGAATTGTTAGCGACTCCCCACGGAGTGTTGGGTCTATCCCAATTGTATTAAGAATTGATTCGGCTTGGCTATTGCCCCCACAGAGATCTGCTAATACTGAACGGAGCATTTTTCGGCGCTGACTGAAAGCTTGATCGATTACTGTAAATGTTAGGTTTCGTTCGACCTCGCTGCCTAACGGCTGGTGGCGATGAAATTTAACTAAACTTGAATCAACATTTGGAACTGGCCAAAATACCGATCGAGAAATTGTGCCACCCAGTGATAAATCAGCCCACCATGCCGCTTTCGCACTCGGGATTCCATATATTTTACTTCCAGATTTAGCGGCTAATCGTTCGGCAACTTCAGTTTGGACCATTACTACCCCGCTGGTAATACTTGGAAACTTCGCCAAGATATGTAATAGAACTGGAACGGAAATGTTATACGGCAAGTTCGCAACTAATTTTGTTGGAAATTCTCCAAGTTCATTAACTGAGAGCGCATCTTTGTTTATTACGGTAAAAGTATCAGCAACGCAATTATGCGAGCGTAAAGTATTTGCTAACTCATTAGCGAGTCGATTATCAATCTCAACCGCCACTAATTTTGCGCCAGCTTGTAAAATCGCAAGCGATAGCGAGCCTAAACCCGGACCAATCTCCAGAACTAAATCATCTGAAGTTACGCCAGCCACCCGCACTATTTTCTGACAACTATTTCCATCAATGACAAAGTTCTGCCCCATAGATTTTGCAGGACGTAGCTCTAACCTGCTCGCAATTTCACGAATTTCGGTAGCGCCAAGTAGCGCGATCTCATTAGCCATTACCGAAAAGCGCCGAAAACTCGTTCGGAATTCGCACTGATAATTCCAGCGAGTTCGTCTGGACCTTGGTCTCGTTCGCGCGCGAGCGCTCGTAGCGTATTTGGAATCTGTGCGGGCGTATTTAGAGCGCCACGATTTGGCATCGGTGCTAAGAAAGGTGAATCGGTTTCGACTAAAATTAAATTTGCGGGTACTAATTTTGCAGATTCGCGAAGTTCTGGCGCGTTTTTGAAAGTGACTGTTCCTGCAAACGATAAGTAATAACCGTTCTCGATACATTCGCGCGCCATTTCTGCATCCCCGGAATAGCAGTGAAAAACCGTTAATTCCGGAGCGCCTTCTTCTTTTAGTACATCTAAAACTTCCCGATGGGAATCGCGATCATGAATTATCAACGCTTTTTTATGGCGTTTCGCTATCTCGATATGTCTGCGAAATGAGTATTTCTGCCGATCGCGAAGTTCTGGCGGCGTCCGAAAGAAGTCCAAACCAGTTTCACCAATAGCACGAACTCGTTCTCGTCCTGCTAATTCATCGATGATTTTTAAATCGGCTTCTAAATCTGGAATAACTGGTGCTTCGTTGGGATGAAGCGCTACTGCTGCCAAAACGGTATCGCTCCAAAATTCTGCACACTCGACCGACCATTTAGATTGCTCCGCTGAATAACCAACTTGAACAACTCGATCAATCCCAACGCTCTTTGCAAGCGCTAATACTTCGCCGATACTTGGATCGGTTGCGGATTTACCTTGATCAATCAATTCCAAATGGGCGTGTGAATCTACGCAAGTTACTCCGAGCGGTTCTGGCAGCTTTGCGGATGGTCGATTGATATCGCGATTGTGCCGGTCAGCCATTTGTTTCGACATCTGGTAATCGCGGGAAGAGAATTGCTCCCTTTGAAATTGTCGTGCCAGGTTTTAGTTGGCCCCAATTAGAAACTTCGCCAATTTTTTGTTCTGATAATTTTCCAAGCGTACTTTCGGCGCCGAGTGAAACCCAAAGCGCTTCGGTAGAAATTGGCATTATCGGATGTAGCAATACAGCAAGCGCTCGTAGCGATTCGGCGGTGTTATACAACACGGCGTCTAACTCGCTACGGCGCAAATCATCTTTAGCCAAAATCCATGGCTCTTTCTCAGTTACATAACCATTTACTCGCTTACAAAAATCCAAGATGGCGCTAATTCCGCTTTGAAAATCTAACGCACAAATTGCGTTATCTGCAGTAAGTACAGTTTTAGTTAGCGCATCTTCAAGTGTTGGTTCTTTTGCGATTGCCGGCAATACACCAGCACAATATTTCTCAACCATTGCGGCTAACCGAGAGGCTAGATTGCCAAAATCGTTAGCTAATTCGCTGGTATATCGAGCTGACATATCTTCCCAAGAGAAAGATCCATCACTGCCAAATGGAATTGCGCGTAAGAAGTAGTAACGGAATGCATCCACACCAAAATGGTCAGTGATGTCACTTGGCGCTATTCCAGTTAATTTGCTCTTGCTCATTTTTTCGCCACCTACTAAAAGCCATCCGTGAGCAAAAACTTTCTTAGGCGGTTGTAGCCCTGCTGCCATCAACATCGCTGGCCAAATTACGGCGTGGAATCGGAGAATATCTTTTCCGACTAAGTGGACATCTGCGGGCCAAGTTTTTGCAAATTGTTTTCCGCCAACTGAATCTGCAGGATCGCCCAATCCAACCGCAGTTGCGTAATTTAATAGCGCATCAAACCAAACATAGACAACTTGCGACTTGTCCCAAGGAACTTGAATTCCCCAATCAAATGTGGAACGAGATATTGATAAATCAGTTACGCCGCCTTCAAGGAATGCGATTACTTCGTTTCGGGCTGAGGTCGGCTCGCAAGTTTCAGGATGATTCTTGTAGCGCTCCAAAAGCGGTGTTACAAATGCGGAGAGCTTAAAGAACCAATTAGTTTCGCTTAACATTTCAACTGGTTTGGAATGAATTGGACATTTTCCTTCGATTAAATCACCAGGTAATTTAAATTCCTCACAACCTACGCAATAAGGACCCTCGTACTTAGCTTCATAAATGAACCCAGCTTCCATCAGCCCCTGTAGAAAGCGTTGCACTCTAACTTCATGTCGTTCTTCGGTAGTTCTAATGAAATCATCATTTGCGATGTGGAGCGCTTTCCAATTTGGTATCCAAGCTTCTTTTACTAACCGATCACACCAATCTTGTGGCTTTACATTGTTGGCTTCGGCAGTGCGCATAACTTTCTGACCATGCTCATCAGTTCCAGTTAGGAACCAGACGCTTTCGCCCTTTTGTCTATGCCAACGAGTAAGTACATCACCCGCCACCGTTGTGTAGGCATGTCCGATATGTGGCGCATCGTTTACATAATAAATAGGAGTCGTTAAATAGAACGACTTTTCAGCACTGGCGGACATTTGCATATTCTAATCAGGATTCGTTTTTAAATTTCACCATCAGGTCAAAAACTTCGCGCTTAGGTAGATGTAACTCTTGTGCGACTGCTTGAATTGCGGATTTTCGCAGCTCGCCCGCGCTCTCTTTTGCTAAAACTTTTGCAATTATCTCAGCTGGGACAAATTCACGGCTACTTGGATTAAATCCAGCGATTACTAGCGTTATTTCACCAAGTATTTCTTTTTCACTAGCCCATACAATTAATTGGTCAAGTTTTCCACGAACAATTTCTTCGTAAGTTTTGGTAAGTTCTCGACAAATGACCGCATCGCGATCACTACCTAACGCACCTGCTGCTGCAATTAAAGATTCGTGTAATCGATGTGGCGCCTCAAAAAACACAATGGTTCGCTCTTCTTCCGCAAGTTTTTGAAACCAAGTATCTCGAGCACCAGATGTTCGCGGTGCAAAGCCTTCAAAACAGAAGCGATCCGTCGGTAGTCCGGAAATAGCTAACGCAGTTAGAACGGCGCTTGGTCCCGGCAAAACTTTTACACCTATTTCATTATCAATTGCGACCCGCACCAACCTATATCCAGGGTCGCTTACGCTCGGCATACCAGCATCAGTAACTACTAAAACATCAATTCCACTTTTTAATATTTCAAGTAACTCAACAACACGCTCACTTTCATTTCCTTCGAAAAATGAAATGACCCGCGCGGTATGAGTAATTCCCAAGTCTTTACATAATCGGGAAAGTTTTCGGGAATCTTCAGCAGCAATTACTCGTGCGGAAAGTAGCGCTTCGATTAATCTTTTAGAAGCATCTCCAGGATTTCCCAACGGGACTGCTGCCAAAATCAGGTGCGCCATGCTCTAATTGTGTCATGCGAGTGCGCGAGCGATTCACCTTAATTACGATCACGCTATTTGCTGCGATAACTCGGTTCTGGAATCTCGCAACGCCAAAAGGATACGTTTTCGATGAAGTTTATTATGTTGATGGCGCAAAGGATTATTTGAAGTATGGCGTCGAAGTCGATAAAACATCGCCAGAATTTATTGTGCATCCTCCAACCGGAAAATGGATAATTTCGATCGGAATTAAATTATTTGGGGATAATGAATTCGGCTGGCGATTTATGGGTGCGCTTCTCGGCACGCTCTCTATTACCTTAATCTATTTAATTGCAAAGCAGCTTTTCAATTCAATTTTCTTAGCCACAAGCGCTGCTGCTTTAATGGCGCTAGATGGATTACACCTAGTGCTCTCTCGGACCGCGCTTTTAGATATTTATCTGATGTTCTTTGTTCTGTTAGCGTTTTTTACTTTTATTAGAAAAAAATATTGGTGGACTGGAATTGCGTTAGGGCTTGCGATTGGCGCAAAATGGAGTGGTATTTACTATTTAGTAACGCTGTTGGCAATTGCACTCTTCTTTGAAATTAAAAATAGGAACTTTAATAAAATCTTAAAACGGATTATCCAATTATTTTTTATACCTTCGCTAATCTACATTTTTTCATGGAGTGGTTGGTTTTTTTCAAAACGCGGATGGGATCGGCAATGGGCTGATGAACGCGGCGGATTATTTTCATTTATTCCTGCGCCAATACGTTCACTCTGGCACTATCACGCCGAGATGTTAAATTTTCACACTGGATTAATCGAAGCACATTCATATTCAGCAAACCCGTGGAGTTGGTTAATTCTTGGACGACCAACATCTTTCTATTACCAATCGCCAAACACTTGTGGAAGTTCATCATGTGCCCAAGAAGTTGTCGCGCTTGGCACGCCATTGCTTTGGTGGCTCGGCACTGCTGCGTTATTTGTAACTTTTGGATATTTTGTTAGCCGTCGTGAAAAATTAGCTGGGCTAATATTGGCTGGCGTAGCAGCAGGTTATTTACCTTGGTTCTTCTTTCAAAAGCGAACCGTATTTTCGTTTTATGCAGTGGTATTTGAACCCTTTATAATTTTGGCTCTCATTTACTGCTTTGCCAAGCTATTAGAAGATCCTCTGACTTATAAGGCTAGAAAAACGGCTTTAATTGCGCTCCATGTTGCAATCGCGCTTTGCTTTCTCTATTTCTTCCCATTATTTGTAGCAACAATTACTACTTATGATGATTGGCACGCCAGAATGTGGTTTAACAGCTGGATTTAAATATTTTTATTCGTTGGCAGCGCGGTTCGCACGTAACGCTTCGGCGGCTTGATCAGCAAGTTCTTGATCGAATATTTGATCTCTTGTAGGTGCTACTGCATCTAGTACTGCACGTAATTTTTCTTGCTCTTCGCTCCATGCACCTGGAATTGTTAAATCGATAATACGTTTCGGAGTGATTGCTTTAGGTGCACTGACGTAAGTTGGGAGCGGCACGTTCTGTGGTTCCCAGGTTTCCCGGGTTTGGGAACTTCCTTTAGGTAGCAAAGTTATTCCAGAAAGTTCTTGTGAAATCTTTTCAACCCGATCTGCCAACGGGATCCATTGATCGCTAATTTCATATTGAGAAGTATCTTGAATTCTACGTTCGACGGTAATTTTTGAATTGTTTATTAATTCTGCATAATTTGTTGATGATGGTGAATCTGAATTATTAGAAATAATTCTTTGGGTGCGAGCCACGTGATTAAGTGCAGATATTTGGCGGCGTACATGGACCACAAATAAAATTAGGCCAGAGATTGGTAACAAGATTGCAATTGGAGATAACAATTTAAATACGGCGAGGATTCCACTAATTATTAGGAGCATTGATAGAGATGTAAATGAAATTCTGCGCATTAAAAGTTGGTGTTCATTTTCCATGGCAAGTTCGACTTCAGTTGGAACTCCAGAACTATGAGCCACTGCTGCCATGCTATTTTTAAATCGTTCAACAGATTTACCAGATACTTCTTCGTGGTTTGAAACCCATCTCGGCAGAAAATAGGAAATCCACATCCCGACGATGATTAGATAGATTAAACCGGAACCCATGATGGATAAAGATAAACTGGGAAACCGGACTAATCGGGTATTTCGTACCTAATTTTGCCAACCTTTTTAAATTTAAATTCTTGGATTCTCTGCCACAAAAGTTATGTGGTCACGCCAATCCCCGTCGATATGTAAAAAATTAGCTCTATTACCTTCTAATTTATATCCAGCTTTTTCCGCCACTTTTCGGGATGCGCCATTCTCGGGGCGCAAATTAATCTCGATTCGGTGTAATTGCATTTCATCAAATCCATACTTGGTGAGAGCTTTTACTGCTCTTGTAGTCAATCCTTTATTAGCCGATCTTTGATCGATCCAATAGCCAATGTGGCCACCGCGATATGCGCCGAAAGCAATTCCGCCTAAAGTGATTTGGCCAATAAATTCGGCATCGCTCCAAATTGCTAGTGACAACGCCCGTTCCGCCCGACCTTCACGATTATGGTGCAAGACCATTTCGAAATATGACGGCAATGCAGAATCTATTTTGTTGATTGGAGCGGTTGCTTCCCAGGGTTGTAACCATTCACGATTAAATCGGCGGCTGGCAAGCCAAACACCGCGGTCACGAAACCTAAGTGGCCTTAGAACTAAAGTTCCATCAGTGATAACGACCGGCCATGGTGACTTTGATTTCCCGGTCATGTTAGTTAAATCGGCGCTCTAACAAAAGTAGGTCTACCTCGCTACCAGCTTTTACATTCGTGAGATCTTCTGGAATTACAATTAAGCCATGTGCATCAGAAAGACCAACTAAATCAGATTGGTTCTCAATTGCGGTGACTTTAGATTTATCAGCTTCGCTTGGAAAAACTGCTCTGATGAATGAGTGAACGCCGGCTTCGCTCAAAACATCATTTGTAAGTTTTGTCTTGATTACTGGGCGGTGTAAATCACGCAAACCCATCATGCTTCTAATCATGGGACGAATAAAAAGTTCGGCTGAGATATAAGCTGAGATTGGATCTCCGGGAAGTGTTACAACTGGGGTTTTATCTGGACCAATTGTTCCGTAGTTGTGATTACCACTACCCTCAATATTTGGTGTTACTGCGGTAACTGTGCCAAGTTGTTGCAGCACTCCGGTAATCAAATCAAAGGATTCATCTTCCCGTTCGCCACTAATTACAATTAAATCTGCCCGCACTAGTTGGTCTTCGATAATATCTTTCAAAGCTGCATCAGTTTCCGGAATCATATGAACTCGATAACCAACAGCGCCGGCTTCTTTTACTGCGGTCGTCAACAACCAAGAATTTGTTTCAAACTCATCATTAGCGTCAATTAATTTTTGGCCAGGTTCAACTAAGTCATTTCCAGCAGAAATAACAACTACTCGAGGTTGTGGTCGAGTTGGTAGGCGATCAAGTCCGATTGAAGCGGCCAAGCCAATTTGGGTAGATCTAATTCTTGAACCTTCCCGCAGAACTAATCGCTCGCCAGCATAAACGTCCCGCGCAAGAGTGGCGCCGTGCGCATCAAGCAACGGCATGTCAAAAGGGTCAATCGGTTTAGAAAGTTCCAGGAGCGCTTGCGCAAACTCACTAACTTTGATTCTTTCGTTCATGCCTAAACTCTACTTTGAATCTAGGCTAATCCCATGGAACTTCCAACAAATGGAGCCAAGAAAAAATCGCTCCGGCAAAGTTTCCGAGTAGATCGTAAATTTTTGGTGCAACCGGTCACATGGAACCACTTGACTGATTCCATCGAATTTAAGAGTGCAACCATGATTGCTTCATATATCTCCTATGGGGACGAGCCGGATACTAACGGCTTGAATCAAACGATATTAAAGAGTGGAAAAACTTTATTATTGCCGAGAATGCGTAGCGATAATTTTCTTGATTGGGTTATCTGGAAAGGTAAAATCGAAACTTTAAAGACAAATAAAAACATAATGGAACCTATTGGTGATGCAATTGCGCCAGAGCGAATTAAGAATATTGACTTTGTAATTATGCCAGCACTTCATGTAGATCACAGCGGAAATAGATTGGGTCAAGGTGGCGGTTATTATGATCGCGCGTTATCGCTCATCACTGGATTTAAAGTGGCGCTGATATATCAAGGTGAATTAACCAGCATCGAACTCCCACAAGAAGTCCATGATCAAACATTAGATGCTGCAGCTACCCCAGAAATTTTAGTTAGGTTTAGCAAAAAAATTAATTGACATCATCTAAATGTCGAGCCATTACAATTCTTTGTACCTGGTTTGTGCCTTCATAAATTTGGGTTAATTTAGCATCTCGCATCATTCGCTCGACTGGATAATCATTTACATATCCGTAGCCGCCGAGTATTTGCACAGCATTTGTCGTGACACGCATGGCTACATCTGAGGCAAAACATTTACACGCTGCGGAATAAAAAGTTAAATCTGGATCATTTCGTTCACTTCTTGCAGCTGCAGCATAAGTTAGTTCTCGAGCTGCAGTAATTTCCATCGCCATATCGGCCAACATAAATTGCACGCCCTGGAAATCAAATATCTCTTTCCCAAATTGCTTACGCTCATGCGAATACTTTGTCGCCACTTCAAAGGCACCTTGGGCAATGCCTAGCGCCTGAGCCGCAATCGTGATTCTGGTGTGATCTAAGGTCTGCATAGCTAGTGCGAATCCGGAACCTTCTTCGCCAAGTCTGCGATCATCATTAAGTTCTACATTATCGAAATAAACTTCACGAGTTGGTGAGCCTTTAAATCCCATCTTCTTTTCTAGTGCGCCAAACGAAACACCGGGATCGCTCTTCTCTACGACAAATGCTGAGATTCCTTTTGAACCTTTACTTGGATCAGTACTTGCTAAAACTGTATAAAACTCAGAACTTCCCGCATTTGAAATCCATTTCTTGCTGCCATTTAAAGTCCAGCCAGTCGCACTCTTAATTGCTTTAGTTTTCATAGCGCTAGCATCAGAACCCGCTTCTGATTCTGATAAACAGTAAGAAAACCCGCTGCCTTGAGCTAACGGTGTTAACCAACGTTTCTTCTGTTCTAGAGTTCCGGCAAGCATTAACGGCAATGAACCTAATTTATTTACTGCTGGCAATAATGAAGATGAAGCACAAACTCTTGCAACTTCTTCAATAATAATTGCAACGCCAAGTGAATCTGCACCTTCGCCGCCAAATTCAGTAGGTACGTGGGCTGCTAATAATCCAGCTGCTTGCAATGCGTCTCTTGCTTCTTGTGGAAATCTCGAATTCGCATCTACATCTTGTGCAAAAGGTGCGATTTTCTTCTCTGAAAGTGCTCGTGCGCTTTCGCGCAGAGCTTTATATTCATCAGGTAGTTTGAATAGCAATTCCATTAGGCAATTAAGCCACTTCTTCGCTGTTCCGTCCACTCTGAATTAATTTTTGCGCCGATCATTTTCTGCTAATTTTGCTAGGTAATTGTTGTATTCGGCGAGCTCATCTGGTTTCCCAGCAGAAACCAACCGATCTGCGTTGCGATCAAAGCGCTTAGCTTCACGGGCATCATCACGAACCCATTGTATAAAAGTTGCAATTAACGCAATTACGATTGGAATTTCACCCATTGCCCAACCAATAGATCCGCCAAGTTTTTGGTCAGCGAATAAATCCACAAACCATGGCCGTTGTAACGATGCGAAATAGCCACCATCTAATAACGAGGTTGATGACATCAAAGCGATGGAAAAGAAGGCATGAATGCTCATGGCTGCAAAAAGTACGATGATTCGAACTAGATGTGGAACTTTTCTAGGGTTTGGATCAATTCCTACAATCACATGGAAAAAAAGCATTCCAACTAATATGAAATGGATGTTCATAAATAGGTGGCCAAAATGACCCGTCATTAAATTTCCAAAGAGTGAAGTGAAATACATAATAAATAGCGAACCATCAAAGAGCGCCAGTGCAACTATTGGATGGGTCAAAACTGCAACTGGTTTCGAGTGCAAAACTGCAACTAGCAAACCTTTTATACCGCGCTCGTTTTCATCTCTGCCGGCAGGAAAGACCCGCAGCGCGAGCGTTATGGGTGCTCCTAAAATTATTCCAATTGGAGCGATCATCCCTAAAATCATATGCGCAATCATGTGAAACGAAAAAGCAAAATGCGAATAGAGCCCAAGTCCACCACTTGTTGCGTAATCAATCGCTGCAATCCCAAGTGCAAATGAAATTGTTCTTCCTATTGGCCACTTAACGCCTTGTTTGCTTAAAAGTATAACTCCGCGAATGTATAGAAAAGTAACAACTAAAAGTGCACCGAGAATAAAACCATCTGCTTCATATCCCAAAAGTAAATTACTTACTGTTGGCGCTGCCGGTGCTCGGACACCCGTAATCGAAAGAACTCGATCAACGTCGAGCTCTACCTCATTAACTAATGGTGGGGCCGTGATTGATAACCACGTGCCAAGTGCAATTGCTACAAACATAATGAAAAGCTCGTTAAAAATCAGACGGATCATCGCAGGGGTGCCACTTAGATTATTAATTATAAATTTGCGATGTTTATAGCCAATTCCAATTAGAATCGCAGTTAATACCACTTTTGCAATCACGATATATGCGTATTTAGAACTCCAAGCAGAAATAAAATTAAGTCGAGTCCATGCATTTGCTACACCGCTTACCGAAACGATAATCGCTGCCCATAGCGCTACTCCGCTAAATCTTGGCAGTGCAATATTTCTAATTTCTGGTGCTATGAAAAATAGTGAAACCAAGCCACCGACCCAGAGCGTAATTCCGATAACGTGGAAAATCAGCGAACCAATAGCTAAGCCGTGCAGCCCAGATTCACTACCGTGGCTTTGAAATATTGGGGTAATAATTCCAGCCATTCCAAGTAGGAAAAGCGTGATCGATCCCCGAATATTGCGAATTATTGGAATTACAATTGCGATTACTACCGCAATGACAACTTGGGTTAATTGAACTTTACCGAGTGAGGTTTGCCATAAGTAAGAACGAATCGAAGTTAAATCTAAGGAAGCGGTGATCGGTTGAGCCAAAAGATTGCTAAGCGTTAATAAGATTACCAACATCTCAGAGAGCGCCCAGAGAATTGCAAAAGTACTTATCCACTTTAAATTATTTATCGCTGATTTTCGTAAGAAACCGTTCGTTTCTAAATGTAGAAAGCTAATCGAAAAAAGCAAGCCGATGCTGGCCACACCAAAACTTATGCTAAAAAAATTTGCAATGGGGGTAAGTAAAGTTACGAATGTGCCGGGATCAGGAATGCCGGTCGCTACCCCCTTCGAAAACATTCTTACTTCCTAAAAGTTTTTCTAGCAAAACGTGAGAGCAGAATTAGCATAAAGAATGCAAAAACTAATAACCCAATTACCAAGTAGTCAGTAACCTTGTTTGGATTTGATTTATCATTAGATGGTTCTGGGGCGGGTGAATTAGTAGAATTAGTTATTTCTGATAACCCATTCACGGTGAATTTAAAAGTGCCGTCAAGTGGAACATCGTTTACGGTTAATAGCTGATAGGTAACTAAGTAAGCTCCAGAATTAGTTAATGGTTTCAGTCCAACTATTAAATTCTTTCCATCTATAGTTATAGAACCATCATCAACGCGAGCGCCACTTGGATCCACTACCGTTATTTGGCTACCTAAATCCATTAAAGCGCCGGAACTATTTATGGTTACTGAGTTAGGTGCGACCGTTAGAACTTCATCACTTGCTGGAAATGTACTAATTATGGAATTTGCTGACGATGGATTGACCATAACGAAAGCCAAGAAGCTAACTAAAACTGCAACCACTATCGGTTTCCGCACGCTTAGCTCCGTTCCTGACTTCGACTCGATTCGCCTCAATACTCTCATCAATCTAGAATTATGCCTTGTGCCTACCTACGAATACATCTGTAACGCGTGCGAACATGCCTTCGAGGCGGTTCAATCTTTCTCGGATGCACCAATATCTAACTGTCCGGAGTGCGGCAAAGATGTGCGCAAGGTCTATTCCAATGTTGGTGTAGTTTTCAAAGGCTCAGGTTTCTATAAAACAGATTCGCGAAAAGCTGCGAGCGCTAGCACTACGCCGGCACCAGCGGCTACTGCGCCTGCGGCAACACCTGCAGCAGCAGCAACACCTGCAGCAGCAGCAAAAAATACAAGTACTGATTAACTACTCGTGATGTGGTGGTTTATCCCGCTTAATTTCAGCATCACGATCTTTATCGTCTTTTTCTAAATCAATCTCATCCGTGGTGACCTTCGGCAATATTTCGCTCATGCTCACCCCACTTTCTAATCCAGATTATTTTCAATTTTCGCAAAGTAAGTATCTCAAATATAATTACGAATCGTTAATTTACCGTAATTAATCCATTTTGGGAGTTAAAGTGTTTGAAGCGCTCGGTCACGCAATAGTTAAGCGCCGCAAGCGTACCTTTTCTATCTTTTTATTAGCAGTAATAATCCTTGGCAGCGTTGGATCGCTTGCTTTCTCGAGACTAGATAGTGGCGGCTATTCCGACCTAAATAGTGATTCCGCAAAAGCTTTCAAATATTTAGAAGATACATTTAAAGTGAAAGACCCAGCTGTGGTTTTTGTAATTCACTCAGAGAAACTTGTAACTGATCCAGAGGTCGTGGCAAGCGCTGCTCGATTTGAAGCTAAAGTTAAAAGTGAACCAAGCGCCGATAGCGTGCTTTCATTTTGGAGCGCCGGTGGTGCGCCAACGCTTAAGAGTAACGATGGCAAATCTGCTTACCTTTTTGTTTATTTAAATGCTGACAACTTCAGTAGCTTTGATGCGCTAGGTGGTCACTACCGCGATACTTATGAAGGTAAATTTGAAAATTTATCAATCTACGCATCTGGTGGTGCGGTATTTGCTAATTCGATAAATACTAAAATCAAAGATGACCTTAAGTTAGCTGAAGTTATTTCAATACCACTAACTTTCGTACTACTTCTCTTTATTTTTGGCGCGATGGTCGCCTCTGCGATGCCGTTACTCGTTGGAGTCTCGGCAATTCTTGGCGCTTTCTTCGTGCTCTATCTCATAACTTTATTTACTAGCGTCTCAATTTTTGCACTTAACTTAACCACGGGTTTAGGCCTTGGATTAGGAATTGACTACG
>JABMMO010000130.1 GCA_013205455.1 Actinomycetota bacterium | reverse complement strand
GGTTTAGAAGATATTGCAACCTCGGTAATAGCAGATAGCGATAATTCATTCTGGGTGCTTGGCGCGAGTGAATCTTCAGTTGCGTTAACAACTACAGAAACCAATGTAATTGTTATTAATCCAGACTCAATTACAGTTTCAAAGGAAACCAATCGAAGTTTAGGATTGCTTACGACGAATGTTTGGCACATTTCTGCTTCAGGTGAATTAATTGGGACTATTAAATATCAATCTGCTACTCCAATAATGCCAAGAGATTTAGCTGCCTCACCCGATGGCTTAGTAATAGTGGGTGATCTAATGGTTGCAAATGGCCGAGTCGGGCAAGTTTTATTTTGTAACTTAGCCAGCACTTGTAATGTGATAACAAAAATCGGAGTACGAGGTACATCGCTCCGTGGAATATTAAGAAACCAAGATGGCACATATTTTTTGATTGGGAAAAGTGTAGATCCTATTTTGAAAACAAAATTAATAGGAGTGATTGATGGCGTTATTCTTGCATTAAATAGCAAAGGTGCATTGAAGAGTGTGGTGCGAAGTTCGTTACCTAAAACTTCGAGAAGTTGGGAGACCGTTTCAGATTCTTATTTGCTCGGCGGTTTTGCGCAATCTACAAAAATTAGCGAAGCGACCATCACACAATTTAATCAAAGCGCAAAACCGTTTTGGAGTATTCGAATTAACGCGACCACCTCAGCACTTACAGCCGGAAATAGCGCAATCTTAGTTTCAAAGGGCGGGATCCCAACATTAACTAATTGGAAACCAAAGTCAGCCACGTTGATCTTTTTAGAATTTGATAACAAAGGTGCGATTAAAGTTGCACGGAGTATTAGCGGCGGCCGCTCACCTGTTTCGATTAGTTATCAAAGAGCCACCGGTTATTCGATAATTGCAGAAACTGGCGTTGAAAATGAGTATTTGGTGACCTTTGTACCTAGCACCGTTAAATAACAGGTAACCTACAGCTATCGATTTTCAGAGAAGACTAGATTTAGTAAAGGAGTTGATATGGGTTCAGTAATTAAGAAGCGCCGCAAGCGAATGGCGAAGAAGAAGCATAAGAAATTACTTAAGAAGACACGTATTCAGCGTCGAAATAAGAAGTAATTAAGGTTTTAGCAACGTGAGTTTTGCGTTAATACTGGTTAACGCATAACGCACCTTATTGATGGTTATCCAAACCGCATCACTTTTCTTATCCATCTTGGCGTTCGATATTAGACGGATGCTTTGATCAAGTTTAGAAATTTTGCATAGTCTCGCTTCGCAACCAAATATCAAATCTTTATCATCTATCGCAAGAGCGCCTATCGGTGTTCCGTAGGCATCGCTAGAAGCGGCAATCACCGGGTCACTGTTAGAGATCACTGCCCAATTTATTTTATTTGGATTAGGAATTGTAATTCCAGATGCGCTATACCAACTTCCAAATACGCGGTTACTAACTACTGAAACTCCGACGTTGTAGCCGGAGACAGCCAACGACCCACCAGTTATTGCCACGGTTTGGTAAACCCAATCTTCAGGATAAATAGTGCTGCGAGTAGCTAATCGAACTTCGCCTTGGGTTGCTTCGCTATTTTGGTTTACCACCAAAATAGAATCATAAAATACATAAACTTTCTTCCCAACAACCGCTGCTTGTAAATGGAAACCGACATCTCCGGTCGATCTACCATCAGTTGCGCGGTCACCATCGATTAATTCATAAATCCAGCTATTCATGCTGCGAACTGCGCCGAGTAATACGCCTTGACTTTCATCGCGGTATATAACTTGCAACCCGGATGGCGTTACTGCGCATGCGTTTGTCACGCTGACATCACTTGCGGTACGAACTCGCACCTTTTCGCTGTAATTTTGGACAGTTGGTGCATCGCCATCTACAACTTCATATTTCCAGGTTTTGCCATCGTATTCGGCATATCGTAAATCTTTGTTTACTAAATCTGGATAAAAGAGATTTAGAGTTGATTTACTCCCAGTGCCGGAAACGCAAAGTGAAACATCACCAGCAACATTGTTTGTAGTTTTACCGTTTAATGTGCCATTTCCATCTACAGTTGAAACCATCCAACTCTTACCGTTGAAAGTAGCAACCTTCACATCACCGTTCTTAGAATCGGTATAAGCGATTATTGGCTGACCTTTATACATATTTGTTGATATATATTTGCCATCAGCTATTCCATCAATTACTGAAGTTTTCCAGCCGGCTTCAGGCGAAATTGCATTACTTGGCTCAGTAGGCGAATCACCAAGTTGGTTACGCGCCAATACTTTAAATGAATAAGTGCTGCCATTTTTTAAACCTGTTATTAAAGCTGGGCTATCGGTAACTTCAACGCTCTGTCCACCAAAACTTGCAGTTACTTGGTAGGAAGTTACTTGTGCCGCCCGAAAGTTTGCTGGCGGATCGAAAGTAATTATTGCGGACTTATCACCAATAATTGCCTTAACATTCCGGGGCGCTTCTGGTAGCCCTACTGGGATTCCGGCTCCTGGCTTGGAGCGCATATCTTCAAACATTCCAAGAGTAATCGGACCCGGTGATCTAAACACTTCACCCGCATCTAGATTAGGAGTCATCGCTGCATCGGTCAGACTTTGTGAGAATGTTTTTTCATCTAGATGGCTAACTGAAGATCCACCTTCATAAGTTTTTGGCGTATAAAGCAGCGGTTTGTTGCCATTGTTAGCAGCAACGCCATTTGCGCCGCCCCAATAAAGTGGAGATGTTAAAGCACTCCCCAATTCAAGTGAAGGTGTAGATAGATCCATTAAGCGACGACCATCTTCAAGTTGGGCAAATGCATCGAATGGAGTTGGGTCTTCGATATTTCCGTAACCAAAGAATGGATCGTATGAAGCCAAGGTAAGGAAGCCAAGGCCATGTGCAATTTCGTGCATCACGACAGATTCCAAATCGTAAGTTCGTGGCGGTGGCTTACCGTCAGTTCCGGTATAAAAAGCGGAACGAGAATTAATCGTCATGATGATGTCTGGTCTAGCTGGATCTAGATCCCTCCCGGCAAGCGCATTAGCTAAAGCGGTTGCATAATTTAAATCTCTTGCAGGTGCACCAACAAAATTTTTGTAAAAGAAATCAGGACGACTCGAACCTAATACAACAGTGGCTTGTCTTCCCCAAGTCGCATTTATTCGAATCGGGACTGAAGATTGAAAAAGATCAGACCAAATATCAACTGCCGCTTGGAATGCGGCTTTAGCATCATCTGGGAATCCGGTGTATGTAACGATGAATTTACTTTTGGTTTCAAGATTTGCACTCTTGCCGGTTTCGCTCGCTTTTGCATTGGCAGTTACGGCTGGGTAAGTCTTACTCTGAACTCCGGTTGCATAAGTATGAAACCAAACCGTTGAGGGGGTTCGGGTAAACCCGAGAGCTTCCGCCTGTGGGACGCTGAGGATCGAGAGCGCTAATGCAGATGTGATGAAGAAAATTTTGCTGCGCATAGCGGGAGACGCTATCAGGCTGAGAAGATTGGGGCATGTCTGGTCATGCGAGAACCTTAAAACTGTCAGCAAGTATTAAGGATTCGTTCACTCAATTAGCGAGAACATCAAGGTGAAGATGATTGAGGTCCTGATTTACTCAAGAAGTGGGTGCCACCTCTGTGATGTTGCTGAAGCAAAATTAAATGAATTGAGAGCGATTCTAGATTTCAAAGTAGAGAAGCAGTTAATTGATGGCGATTTAGCGTTAGAGCGCGAATATGGTGAAAAAGTTCCAGTGATACTCATTAACGGCGCGCCACATGATTATTGGCGAGTAAATCCAGAGCGTTTTACTAAAGCAATATTAGAAATTAAAGCTTCCCAGTAAAAACATCATCAGCATCAATGATTCGGTAAGAATAACCTTGCTCGGCTAAGAAACGTTGGCGGTTTTGTGCAAAATCTTGGTCAACCGTATCTCTTGCAACAAGCGAGTAAAAACGGGCGCCACGACCATCGGCTTTAGGGCGAAGTATTCGACCAAGGCGTTGGGCTTCTTCTTGGCGCGATCCAAATGTTCCGGAGATTTGAATTGCAATTGAAGCTTCTGGCAAATCAATTGAGAAGTTAGCAACTTTAGAGACTACTAAACATTTAATCTCGCCATTTCGAAATGCATTGTAGAGAAATTCTCGTTCTTTAATTGGGGTGTCACCTTTAATAATTGGTACTCCTAAATCATTAGAAATTTCATCAATTTGATCTATGTATTGTCCGATAATCAAAACTTGATCATTTTCATGAAATTTTGCTAACGCCATAGCAACGCTCTTCTTCGTGGCGGTGGTGGCACAAACTCGATAGCGGTTCTCGGTCTCGGCGGTTGCGTAATTTAATCTCTCGTGTTCAGTTAACGTGACTCGAACTTCAACACAATCTGCCGGCGCGATATAACCTTGGGCTTCAATCTCTTTCCACGGAACATCAAATCGTTTTGGCCCAATCAAAGAAAAAACTTCGCCTTCCATGCCATCTTCCCGAACTAGCGTCGCAGTTAAACCCAGACGTCGACGAGATTGAATGTCAGCGGTAAATCTAAAAATCGGAGCAGGCAACAAATGAACTTCGTCGTAAATAATTAATCCCCAGTCATGGCCGTCAAAGAGGTCTAAATGGGCAAATAACCCATTTTTCTTCGTAGTCATAACTTGGTAAGTAGCGATTGTGATCGGGCGAATTTCTTTCTTTGCGCCAGAGTATTCACCGATTTCATCTTCATGGAGATTTGTGCGGCGGAGCAATTCATCACGCCATTGGCGAGCAGCCACAGTATTTGTTACCAAAATTAAAGTTGTCGCTTTTGCGTGTGCCATTGCAGCCGCGCCAACAATGGTTTTACCAGCGCCACACGGCAGTACTACAACACCAGATCCGCCATGCCAAAATCCTTCGGCTGCAAGTTTTTGGTATTCACGCATATGCCAGCCGTCTTCGACCAATGAAATCTCATGAGCTTGGCCATCAACGTATCCAGCAAAATCTTCGGCCGGCCAACCTAAACGAAGTAGCGCTTGTTTCAAATGGCCACGTTGGCTTGGATGAACTGCGATTGTTTCGTTATCAATTCTGGCACCTAGTAGCGGTGCAACTTTTTTACCGCGCACAACTTCTTGTAAAACAGCTGGATCAGTTGAAATTAAAATTAATCCATGAATTGGATCTGATTCTAATCGGAGTCTGCCATATCGCCCCATAGTTTCTGCAACATCAACTAATAGCGCGTGCGGAATTGCGAATCTAGAATACTTAATTAGGACATCTATAACTTTTTCAGCATCATGTCCAGCCGCACGCGCGTTCCAAAGCCCTAACGAAGTCAGGCGATAGGTGTGAATATGTTCTGGAGATTTTTCTAGTTCTGCAAATGGTGCAATCGCGCGCCGGCAATCGGTTGAAAGCGGATGATCAATATCTAGGAGAAGTGTTTTGTCACTCTGAACAATTAACGGCCCATCACTCATTTAATTAAATCCTTAATAAATTCATGGATTAATTGGGAACGTTCGGTCATCGCTGAGATTTGTACCCATTCAGTTAGGGCATGCGCACCTGACCCAAGCGCCCCAAGTCCATCCAGGGTAGGCGCTCCTACTGCTGCAGCGAAGTTGCCATCGCTAGCCCCGCCGACTTGAGCGGAACCTACTGGTGCGAATCCATTTATAGCAGCAACTTTTTCTAACCGCTCATATAACGCGGTTGTGGCAGAGAGTTCTAGTGGCGGACGATTGATGCCACCTTGAATTTCGATTTGGCACTCTGGGTTTGTTGGCGTTAATTTTCGAATTGCCGCATCAACACGTTCGAGTTCAGCCATTTTAAATGAACGAGCATCGATATCTAGCGCAGCGAGTGCCGGAACTGTATTTGTGGTGGTCCCAGAAGCCATTGCAGTTGGAACAACGGTTGTGCCGTTATTTAAATCTTGGAGTGCTACAACTTTCCGAACAACTTCAGCAATTTCAACGGTGGCGTTAATTCCCTTTTCAGGTTCTAATCCGGCATGAGCTGCGCGACCATGCACAATAATTTTGTACATCGAAGTACCTTTACGCCCAGTTTTAACTTTGCCATCTATCGCAGATTCGAAGACCAAAACAGCTTCGGCATCTTTTGCAACACGTTCAATTAATCCGCGGGAGGTTGCGCTACCGGTTTCTTCGTCAGAAGTTGCAATAATTGCAATCTTGTCACGCGATAAATCTTTCATTGCATAAAGAGCTTGCAAGAACCCAGCTTTCATATCGTAAGCGCCTGGACCACGAACTACATCATCTACAACGCTCCATATCGGTTGAAACGAACCATGTGGCCAGACTGTATCTAAATGACATAACAAAACAATTTTTGGGTTCTTTGCGCCGAACCAAAATACTGGTCGACCGTTCTCGGTAATAATTTCGCCAGCTTCACCATGTAATTTTTTAGTTATTTGGTTGGCCACTTCCATAACTTTTTGACAAGCGGCTAAATCTTCAGTTGGCGATTCGGTTTCAACCAATAGTTTGAGGTCATCAAGAATCATGGCGCTAAGTCTGCCGTAATCGGTGCTCATGCGGGAGTCACGCCGGTAATCCGCGGAATTCGGAAGTGTTGGACTTCGCCGGAGCCATGATCTCGAGCAACCAAGGTGCCGAGCGAAATTGACAGCGGATCAATAATTCGTTGGGTTACGCCACCATTTGTGTCGGCATACCCAATTATTAGCGAAACTTCTTCACCAATATATTTATTTAACATATCCATAGTTTCATTTGCGGTACTTCTTGGGACTTCAGCGCCGCGTTGGGGTTGGCGTGCTGAAGCTTTTTCGCCAGCGCGTAGAGCTCGGACCGCAGAATTTAAAATGGTTTGCGAAGGTTCCATTGCTTCGCCAATAATCCGCGGTGGTTTAGGTCGAGATTTTGCACGAGTTTGTCCGGCCGCAGTAATTACCGAACCGGTATTACTTTCGCCGGCTGGGAAATAACCAGCGCTCCGGAGTTCTTCAATTGTTTCGCGTGATTCAGTGTCAGAAATAATTACTTGCGGCGCTATTTGTCTTAGCCGTAAATGCTCTAATCGCTTATCGCCAAGTATTTGGTTGATTGTGGCTTCATCTTCACATCTCAAATAAGTATTTGCGTATCCAACTTTAAGGCGTCCATGTTTGCGTGCCACATCAGAGATTAAATATTCAAGTGGTTGCGGCATTGGGGTCTTAGAAGTTTTTGTTAAGAAAGTCCGAATTTCATCACCAGAGTGGCCATGATCTAATCCGCGACGAATCGAACTTTCACTGAAGCGATAAACTGTGGCGCCACCACGACTTTCAATATCAGCAAAAGTAGATAAGTGACGTGCAATCTCAATCGTAAGCGGACCGGGTGCGATTGCAGTGTTATCGGCTTGAATCAAAATGTGATCGACTGGCTTAGGAAGCGCTTCATTAATTTTTATTGAGTCAGCATCTTCAATAAATCTATTTCCAAAAGAAGAAAGTGCGCCTTGTCCGGTAATACCAAGCCACTCCAATTCTCGCAGCGTCCATTCAACTAAATCTGCGTGGAGTGTGCCACCACGGCGGTTGGGGTAAACCCATTGGATAAAGGATTGTGCGCTATCGAGCGACGGCGCTAATTCAGCCCTTTCAAGTAACATCTTTAAAATGTGAGCTCTAATAACCGCAGCATTTGCTCGGTCTAATTCGGCACCGAGCGCATTAACATTCTTTGAATCCGCTTTACCAACTAGTCCAGCAACTCTTGATGTCAACGACCAGAGCGTTGCAATCTCAACCCATTGTTCTTCTGGAGTTTTCAATTGCCACATATCAAAAGCGGTTGTTGGTAGAACTCGTCCGTCTGGGTCTGCGACCACAATTCCAGATAGATAACAAAGTTCTGCAACAAATGCTGCGCAATTTTCGGTCACTCCTAAATGTTCTGCAGCTTTTCTAAGATCTCTAATTCCCAACCCACCAGCTTGCAAAGTCGAGGGAGTTTCTTCAGCCCAATAGTTCATTAACTCATTGCACCAACGCAAAATATTACT
>JABMMO010000129.1 GCA_013205455.1 Actinomycetota bacterium | reverse complement strand
GAAGTTAACCGACGAGATGCTCACTGCTTCAGCAGCGGAACAATTTGAAAAAGCCGGAAAACTCCGCGATCAACTGCAAGCGCTGACCAAGGCGCAAGAATCAACTGATGCAGCGCTCTCTGAAGAAATTACCGCAGATTTCATCGCGATGCACGAAGATATAACGCACGCCGCATTCTCAATATTTATCGTGCGCCACGGTCGAATCACCGGTTCGCGGTCCTGGGTCGTTGATTTGCAAGAAGTCCCGGAGGGTGATTCCGTAATGGATGCTGCGCTACCTAAGATCTATCACGATTTTGAGGTTCCGCGTGAGATATTGATCAATCAACCAATCACTTCCGAAGCCGGTGTTATTGAATGGCTTTCGCAAAAACATGGGAATTCGGTAGAAGTTAAAGTGCCACAACGTGGTGAGAAATTCGAATTACTTCAAACAGTTAAGCGCAATGCCAATCAAGCGTTAATTCAATTTTTAAGTAAGCGCGCAAACGATGCCGGCGTTTCTGGCCGAGCCCTCGAAGAGATTGCTACCGCTTTAGATCTAGCGGAACTTCCATTACGCATCGAATGTTTCGATATTTCGAACATTCAAGGAACTTCAGTAGTGGCTTCAATGGTGGTATTTGAAGATGGTCAATCTAAAAAGAGTGAGTATCGCCGATTCTCAATCGATGACGAAGCTGGATTTGATGACACCCGCGCCATGCACCACGTGATCACAAGAAGATTTAAAAGATATCTTGCCGAAAAAGATCTTGATTTAACTGAACTAGAGATGAGCGGTGCTAATCGACCAAAGTTTGCCTACCCACCTCAATTAATAATTGTTGATGGCGGCGTAGGGCAAGTAAATGCAGCGGCCCGAGCACTCTCTGAATTGGGAATCACCGATATCGCGCTCTGCGGTTTAGCAAAAAGGCTTGAGGAAGTTTGGCTTCCTGAAGTAAAGACTCCAATTATCTTTCCACGCCATAGCGAAGCGCTCTATCTTTTCCAACGAATTCGCGATGAGGCACATAGATTCGCAATTACTTTTCACAGATCTAAACGATCTAAGTTGATGCTCGAATCTCTTTTGGATGAAATTCCAACGTTGGGCACTGCGCGAATTTCTGCGTTGCTCGAACACTTCGGGTCAGTTTCCGCGATCCGCAAAGCGAATGAATCGCAAATTTCTCAAATACCAGGAATCGGGGAGAAGATTGCGAAAATTATTGTTGATTTCTTAGCTCAGCAAAGCGCACAAGAGAATGTAAATACCAGTACCGGTGAAATTACTTAGGATGCTTGAAAGTTCAAGAAAGTCTCAACATAGGCTTTCAATTTATTTCAGGGGATCGTTGGCCCAGAGCCAGATATTTCGATCCTCCGGTAAGCCCTCCATTAGTTCTAGTGCAAAGGGTCCGCCGTTTTGGCGTTGCCAATCGTTTGCCGCCAAAAGACGAGAAAGCCCAGCAAGTGCAACAGGATCAGCTAACTCATCTGGCGTCCCATTAAATACAACTGGTCCAGCATGATCAAAAACTACTGTGCCTATTGCGATTTTGCCATTTGTTGTTTTCACAATTTCAATCACGCGTGATTGTTGTGGCCAATCAATGTGTGACCCAGTACGGATATCCCAGAATGCATGAGACCCGTCAGTGTTCTTGCTTTGCGTGATTTTGTGATCGTGCACGTGTCCCGAGAACCACAAAATAACATTAGGGTGTTTTTCAAGAAGCCTTCGAACTTCTTCTTCAAGTGCTGGTGCACTTACTTCATCTGGCACATATCCGTTAAACAAATTCTCTAGTGGATGGTGCGAGGTTAAAATCACGTACTTATCTTTTGTTTCATCCAATACATTTGACAGCCATTCAAACTGCTCACGATGTAAACAGCCTTGCCACCCACCAAAACGATTAACAGTATCTAGCGCAATTAATCGAACCTGGCTGCCAATGTTTCGATACCAGTAGGAAGTTTCAGGTTGCTCTGCATCTAAACCATGGTCATGTTCGCAGTTAGTATGTACATTTACCCAGTCCTGCATCTTTACTAGTGCACGACGAGGATCTGCAGTGACTTCATTTGTGTCCATGTGATCTAACCCTGGATAAACCGCAGGCCCTACTTCACCAAAGCCCGAAAACAGATCAGCTAAATCAGCCATGTTTTTAAGTGCCGCTAACTTTTCTGATCCTTGTGCAAGAGCATCTAGTTCTGGAGTTGGCGCTGCTGTGCCTTGCAACAGTGCATCGTGGTTTCCGTGGACTGCAAACCACTTGTGAGTTAAACCCTTAGCAATAAATTTACGCTCTGAAGCTTCAAGTGCGCCTTTAAAATATGGAAAGTCGTGTAATACATGTGGGCGATCTTCAGGCATTCCAGTCGGCGGACCATCTGGATGGTAATAATGAGAGTCATAGAGATCAGCGTTTGATGAGTGCGAGGCTTCAGAACGCTGTGGATCACCACTTTTAGGGGTTACAACCCCGCCATCTAAAATCCTTTTATACCAATCAAGTTCATTGCTTTGTGCGTTATCAGTGACATCGCCAGTAATTACAACGGCGTCAATTGCAGCACCAGTTAACGGTGCGCGCTTAATCTCATTTGCTGCGGCCACCATTGCTTCAAGAACTTGCGTGGTTAAAAACTCCTGTGCGCGGTAGGTGCCGATGTATGGAACCAACTGCGACAAGGGATTATCAGGATCTGCAATACGATCTAGAAACTCAAGGCGCGCAGGTGATGCCGCATCACAGATGTGAATGTCACTTAAGTGAATAAAAGATGCGACAACTTGTGCGTTAAGTGGTTCGTCACCAATAACTTTTTCGCCTTTACCAAGAAGCAACTCACGCCAATTTGAATTAGGTGAAACTTTGGATCGAACAATTCGGCTTGTTGATGTACTAGACATTAGCGACAAGGACCTCAGAACTTAGTACTCGAAGCTGAACGGATGAGCCCGGAAGCAGATCTCCGGTTGAAACACTTGTCATCAGTGATTGAACAATGGTGCCATCTTCTGTCTGACAAATAAT
>JABMMO010000128.1 GCA_013205455.1 Actinomycetota bacterium | reverse complement strand
TAATGCCAATTTCGGTTTTGGCGACATCATGGATGCATTTTTTGGTGGCGGCGGAAATTCGCGTGGTCCAAGGCCGAGAATGCGCCATGGCCAAGATGCGCTAATTCGAGTTGATATTGAGTTAGCCGAAGCATGTTTTGGAACCGACCGAGAATTAAATGTCGAAACTGCAATTCTTTGCACGCAATGTTCCGGAAGTGGTTGCGCCAATGGCAGTAATCTAAAAACTTGTGAGATTTGTCGGGGCAAAGGCGAAACTCAGCAAGTTACAAGATCTTTTATTGGCCAAGTTTTAACAAGCAGACCATGTGCTGCATGCCAAGGATTTGGCTCAACGATTCCAACGCCTTGCGGCGAATGCGCTGGCGATGGTCGAGTTAGGTCTAAGCGAAGTTTGGATATAAAAATACCGGCTGGCGTTGAGAGCGGAAACCGAATTCAAATGTCGGGCCAAGGTGAAGTCGGCCCAGGCGGTGGCCCAGCTGGGGATTTGTATGTTGAAATTGATGTCGCAGATCATGACTTTTTGGTGCGCGAAGGAAATGATTTACATGTTTCAGTCTCAGTGCCAATGACCGGTGCAGCACTTGGAAGTAAAGTTAAAATTGAAACTTTAGATGGCGAGATTGAAATTGAAATTAAACCCGGAACTCAGAGCGGCAGCGTTTTGCCGATTCGTGGAAAAGGTATTACAAAATTACGCGGTTCTGGTCGTGGCGATTTATTTGCCCATATCGATGTTCTGATTCCAAACAAACTTTCCAAAAAAGAAGAAGATCTACTCCACCAATTTGCAGAGGCCCGTGGCGATAAAGCAAATAGTGGCGAAGTTAAGCAACGGCACGAAACTGGATTTTTCGGTAAATTTCACGAAGCATTTCGAAATAGAAAATAAAGTGCGTACTCTTTTTATTATTGAAGAAATCCCTAGTAGCGGCATTGCAATTATCGATGGCGATGAAGGTCACCACGCTGCCACCGTCCTTAGAATTGAAGTAGGCGAAGAAATCTTAATTTCAGATGGTCGCGGGAATTGGGCTGAAGCGGTAGTTATAGAACGTAGTAAAAAATCAATTTCATGCGAGATTACTAAATCTGGTGCAATCGGACCTGCCGCTATAAAACTTACTTGCATTCAAGCGTTGCCAAAGAGCGATCGCGTAAAAGAAACCTTGGAATTATTAACTGAGGCTGGCGTGGATCAAATTATTCCATGGTCAGCGAGTAAATCGATAGCAAAGTGGAGCGATAAAGCATCGGGGCTGCAGAAATGGCAAATGCAAGTTCGTGAAGCCAGCAAGCAAGCGCGCAGATTTCGAATCCCAGAAGTCATAGATTTAAGATCTACTAATGAACTGAAAGAGCGGTGCCGTGATTTTGATTTAATTTTAGTTTTCCATGAGTCGGCAAATATTTCATTCACTGCTTTAATTTCAAGTTTAGAAGTGAGCGCCTATAAAAACATTGCGGTTGTTATTGGCCCAGAGGGAGGAATTTCAGAGAGCGAAATCGAAATTTTTGAATCCGTCGGTGGCAAATTAGTTAAATTGGGAGCGCCAGTATTTAGATCAGCACATGCAGGCGTTGCGGCGCTTGCCGCTATCCAGACAGCCTTTAAGATGTGGTGAGGAGGAAAAATGTCTTGCTTGTTTTGCAAAATCGTTAGCTTAGAAATTCCTGCCGAAATAGTTGCAGAAAGTGAATTATCTGTTGCCTTTAACGATATTTCTCCGCAAGCCCCAACCCATGTCTTGATTGTCCCAAAAAAACATTTCCCAAATGTTGCAGAGTTAGCTAATAACAATCCCGCAACGGTCGCCGACTTATTTTTGTTGGCTGAGGAGATTGCCAAATCTCGGGGCCTAGTTGGGTATCGCACGGTTTTTAATACCGGCGCGGAGGCAGGACAGAGCGTTTTCCATGCCCACCTGCATTTATTGGGTGGCAGATCGCTGCATTGGCCGCCTGGTTAAGCGTTCAAATACCAAATTGAGAAAGTTCCATTAAGGTTGCACTAATGGATCGCACCGTTATAACAATCCCAAGCGCCATACCTATGGTTGCGCTCACCGGGCCACAAGATGTTTTCCTAAGAATGCTTGAAAAATCGTATTCACATTTAGCAATAACTGTGCGCGGCAACGAATTTATTTTGCGTGGTGAAGCTGTAGATGTAGCGCAATTTCAAGGGTTAATCACCGAACTCGTTGCGATCATTAAATCTGGCCAAGCGCTCACGGAAGATGCAGTTCGTCGATCGATCGCAATGGTCATTGGCGATATAAATCAACACCCAGCCGAAGTTTTATCACTAAACATTCTAAGTAACCGTGGCAAAACAATTAGACCTAAAACTGCCAATCAAAAAAAGTATGTAGATGCAATTGATCGCTCAACCATTACATTCGGAATCGGACCTGCCGGAACTGGAAAAACTTATCTTGCAATGGCGAAAGCAATCCAAGCGCTACAGTCAAAACAAGTAAATCGAATTATTCTTACTCGTCCAGCAGTCGAAGCGGGCGAGCGACTTGGCTTCCTGCCAGGAACCCTTCATGAAAAAATCGATCCATATCTGCGCCCCCTATTTGATGCGCTACACGAGATGATTGATCCCGATGCGATTCCACGTTTAATGGCAGCTGGAACGATTGAAGTAGCACCGCTTGCCTATATGCGCGGTCGAACTTTGAATGACTCATTTATTATTTTGGATGAAGCCCAAAACACCACTCCAGAACAGATGAAGATGTTTTTAACCCGATTGGGATTTGGCTCTCGCATGGTAGTAACTGGGGATGTAACTCAAATAGATCTGCCTAATAGCGTCCAATCTGGCTTAAGAATCGTTAGTGAAATTCTGGAAAATGTTGAGGATATTTCATTTATCGAACTTTTCTCAGATGACGTGGTTCGCCATCGCTTAGTTAGTCAGATCGTTGATGCTTATGGCGCTTGGGATGCTGCGACCGCAAATTCACCTAGATCAATTAGAACTTCGATCAAGCCGGGGAGAAGTGAACGTTAACCGCTCGCGGTGACGATTATGCCTATCGAATTTATTAATCACACTTCGGCCGTTTGCGATGAAGGTGCTTTGATTTCGCTTACTCAATTTGTAATTAGCGAGATGGGCGTGCATCCTGATTCCGAATTAAGTATCTCATGTGTTGATGAAGCTGAAATGACTTCGTTACATATCCAATGGATGAATGAACCAGGCCCAACTGATGTGCTTTCGTTCCCAATGGATGAAGTAAAACCAAATTCTGCAGCCGATGGCCCAGGGCTAATTGGCGATATTGTTTTATGTCCAGCAGTTGCTGATAAACAAGCAGAACTCGCCAAGCATTCAGCGCAATCCGAGATGGAACTTCTTACTACTCATGGCCTATTGCATTTACTTGGGTATGATCATGCAATTGCCAATGAAGAAGAGATTATGTTTGCAGTACAAAATGAACTTTTAGTGAAGTGGCGAAATAAATGAACCCAATCACCATTCTTGAAGTTTTGGCGTTATTGGCATTTGCTGGATTTTTGGCTGGCAGTGAGTCTGCAATAAATTCGATTTCTCGGATATCTGTCGATCAAATTGCGGAGAAATCACCTAAACGTGCAGTTGTGGTCCGCAAAGTAACGAACGAACCAGCTCGTTATTTAAACGTGGTATTACTAGTTAGAAAAGCTTGTGAACTAACCGCAACCGTTTTTGTAGCGGAAAGTTTCCTGCAAATTATTGATAACAGCGCGCTAGCAATCACAACCGCTATCACAATCATGTTGGTGCTTTCCTATGTAGTGGTGGGCGTAGGGCCAAGAACTTTAGGTAAACAACGAGCTAGCGGCTGGGCAGTGCCAGCAACATATGTTGCTTATTTCTTAGCAAAAATACTTGGTCCAGTAACAACGCTCTTGATTGCAATCGGAAATGCAATTACTCCCGGTCGTGGCTTTCGCACGGGGCCGTTCGCTTCGGAAGCTGAGCTAAGAGATTTAGTAGATCAGGCACATGAACGCGGTCTGGTAGAAGAATCTGAACACGAGATGATTCACTCAGTCTTTGAACTTGGTGACACGCTAGTTCGCGAATTAATGGTGCCAAGAACCGAGATGGTTTGGATCGAAGGTTCTAAATCGCTACGGCAAGCGCTATCGCTTGCGCTCCGGTCTGGGTTTTCGCGAATCCCAGTAATTGATGAAAATTTAGACACAATCGTAGGTATCGCTTATGTAAAAGACTTAGCGCTACGAAGCCATGAATATCACGAAGCAGAACAGAGCGAAAAAGTTGATGAACATTTACGAAGCGCTACTTTTGTTCCAGAAACCAAAACCGCCTCCGAATTACTTAAAGAGATGCAACGAGATCAAATCCATTTAGCAATAGTTGTTGATGAATATGGTGGTACTGCGGGTTTAATTACTATCGAAGATATTTTGGAAGAGATTGTTGGTGAAATTGCAGATGAACACGATGATGATTTAGATGAATTTGAATGGATTGATGCAGATCAAGGGCGAGCTTCTGCGCGCCTACATTTAGAAGATTTAGCAGAGTATTTGAAAATTGAATTATCCGATGAGGAACAAGAAGATGTAGACACCATCGGCGGCTACAT
>JABMMO010000127.1 GCA_013205455.1 Actinomycetota bacterium | reverse complement strand
TGATGGCACCTGGATCTGTAAGCGGTGCACCTAAGAGCTCCGCGCTAGAAGTTATTTCTAGGATGGAACCAATTAGTCGCGGCCCATATTGCGGTGCGATTGGTTGGGTCTGTGATGGTGATGCAAACCTTGCCGTAGGAATTCGAACTTTCTGGAATCAACGTGATGGCTATTTGCGATTTGGCACTGGTGCTGGCATTACCTGGGGAAGTAACGCGCCATCGGAATGGGAAGAAACCGAATTGAAAGCAAATCGATTGATTGCAATTGCGAGCGGGAAAACCGTGGAAAGTGCAGTGAAATTTTGAACGTTCTATTTAATGGCGAATTAGTTTCAGATTTGGTGCTACCAGCATCTGGTGACCCCGGCCGAAACGGTTGGTTATTGGGAGATGGAATTTTTGAAACTTTAAAGAGTATCGATGGAAAAATTTGGGCGTTTTCGCACCACCTAGATCGAGCCTATAAGAGCGGAGCGATCCTGGGGTTTGCGCTACCTATTCGTAGCGATGTTGAAGTAGGTATGCAAAAGTTGTTGGAAGCAACTAAAGAAATTGAGCATGGTCGAATTCGGATAACCTTTTTAAGTAACGGCGATTGGGTGGCTACACATAAAGTCTTGGAACTTTCCAGCAACGAACTTTTGGTGGTTGACTATCGATATCCAAAAAACGAGAACTCAATTTTGGCTGGGATTAAAACGCTCTCTTATGGTGAGAACGCCCACGCGCTCCGGGTTGCGCATAGCGCTGGCGCAGATGATGTAATTTTTAAGAATTTGGCTGGAAACGTTGCCGAATCTGCGGTTGCCAATGTTTTATGGGAGAGCGATGGCAAATTCTTTACACCGCCGCTTTCATCTGGGTGTTTACCCGGTATAACGCGCGGCTTTTTGATTGAATATTTTGGGGTAGCAGAACGCGACATCACCCCTACCGATTTACAGAACTGTCGCGCCAGTTATTTACTCTCAAGCGCCAAGGGAATTCGGCCAATTAATAGGTACAACAATACCGAAAATCAAAGTAGCGCAAATGGCGCAAAACTCATTTCGGAATTTAATGACTGGGTTTGGAGTAAACTGCAACCATGAAATTGCGGAATTGGATGAAAAAAACTTCAGCCGGCGAATTGATTTGGCGAACTTTTATTGGAGTTATGGGTGGCGGTATTACCATCTTTGGCGGATTTCTTTTAATTGCTCCTGGTCCTGGAGTTTTAGTGTTACTCGCGGGTCTTGGAATTTTAGCAACCGAATTTGCCTGGGCGGCCCGAGCTATGCTTAAAACTAAAAACCTCGCTAAATCGGCTGCGGAAAAATCTGGGCTGCCGCTTTGGGGAAAATACCTAATAATTGCGGGCGGGCTCTTGATTTCAATCGTCGCAGTATTAATTTATTACAGCAAATAATTCGCCTCCAACGTCTTTGCATTTAACTTTGGTAGCCTCGCACCATGTCTAACGCCGAAGCCATCGAGATTACAGTCGATGGCGTTCTGGTTAAAGTAAACGCTGACCAAAAAGTTACCCAAATATTTGCCAGCCAAGCGGTAGATCGCACTGGGGCTGGTGCTAACGCAATTGTTGTATGCAAAATAAACGGTGAGCTCAAGGATTTATGGAGCGATGTGAAGCCTGGTGATGTGATTGAAGGGTTATCGATTGATTCACCCGAAGGTTTAATGGTTTTGAGACACTCCACTGCGCATGTGCTTGCGCAAGCAGTCCAAAGTACTTTCTCACAAACCCGATTAGGAATTGGACCGCCAATCACCGATGGTTTCTATTACGATTTCGATCCAGAACGTCCATTCACGCCCGTTGATTTAGAAGTCTTAGAAAAATCTATGAAGAAAATTATCAAAGATGGCCAACGTTTTAAACGTCGAACCATTACAGATGCGGAAGCCTTAAAAGAGTTGTACCGCGAACCTTATAAGTGCGAATTAGTTAAATTGAAATCAACTGCAACCGACGATGGTGCTGACGTTGAAGTTGGTGCTGGCGAATTAACTATTTACGACAATTTAGGCAGAGATGGCCAACCAGTGTGGAGCGATTTATGTCGCGGGCCACATTTGCCATCCACAAAATATATTCCAGCATTTAAATTGATGCGGAGCGCTGGCGCGTATTGGCGTGGTTCGGAAAAGAACCCAATGCTGCAGCGAATTTATGGCACAGCTTGGCCGTCGCAAGAATCACTAGACCAATATTTATTGATGTTGGCGGAAGCAGAAAAGCGAGACCATCGAAAACTCGGAGCAGAATTAGATTTATTTTCGTTCCCAGAAGAAATTGGTTCGGGTTTGGCGGTGTTTCATCCAAAGGGTGGAATCGTGCGTCGTGCAATGGAAGATTATTCGCGGCATCGCCATGAAGTAGAGGGATATGAATTTGTTTACTCACCACATTTAACAAAAGCGGCGCTATTTGAACGGTCCGGACATTTGGAATGGTATGCCGATGGCATGTATCCGCCGATGATCATGGATGAAGAACTTCATGCCGATGGCACGATAAAAAAACAAGGCCAGCAGTACTACATGAAACCGATGAATTGTCCGTTTCATAATTTGATTTATGCATCTCGAGGTCGTTCTTATCGGGAATTGCCGCTTCGATTATTTGAGTTTGGCACGGTTTATCGCTACGAAAAATCTGGGGTAATTCACGGGATAACTAGAGCGCGAGGTTTCACCCAAGACGATGCTCATATTTACTGCACCGCGGAACAGATGGCGGGTGAGCTCGATAGCCTTTTAACATTTGTCTTGAATCTGTTACGTGATTATGGCTTGCACGATTTTTATCTTGAACTCTCTACCAAAAATGAAACCAAATTTGTAGGTGAAGATAAGGATTGGGAAGAAGCGACCGAATCGCTCCGCCAAGCTGCCGAAAAACAGAACTTAGAGTTAGTTTTGGATAAAGGTGGGGCCGCTTTCTACGGTCCGAAAATTTCAGTGCAAGCGAAGGATGCAATTGGTCGTACCTGGCAAATGTCGACCATCCAAGTTGATTTTCAATTACCGCAACGTTTTGAACTTGAATACACCGCGCCAGATGGCAGTAAAAAACGCCCGGTAATGATTCATCGCGCACTATTTGGCTCTATCGAAAGATTTTTTGGTGTTCTGACCGAGCATTATGCCGGCGCTTTCCCACCGTGGTTAGCTCCCGTCCAAGTTCGAGCGATACCAGTTGCCGATATTTATATCCCGTATTTGGAAAAAATTGTAAAAGAGATGCGGAGCTTGGGGATCCGCGCGGAGATTGACGCTTCCGATGATCGGATGCAGAAAAAAATTCGAAATGCCCAGACCGAAAAAATCCCATTTATGATTATTGCGGGCGAAGCAGACGTTACTTCGAATGCGCTCTCTTTTAGATACCGAAACGGCGACCAGAAAAATGGAATTGCGATAGCGGATGCCATTTCTGAGATTCAAAAAGCCGTCGCGGAACGCACCCAAGTTTGATTTTTCTTTATGGATAATAACCAGATACCCGGTGGCGTGGGAATGCCAGATCGATGGCAACGGATATGGGCACCGCATCGGATGGCCTATTTGACTGGGGAAAATCGGCCGTTGGATGGGAACGAAGTTAAGTGCCCATTTTGTGAAGTTCCTAAAATGAGTGACGAAGCTGCGCTAATTGTGGCCCGCGGCAATGAAGTCTATGCAGTGATGAATCTTTATCCATATAACGCCGGTCATATGTTGATTTGCGCCAATCGCCATGTTGCTGACTTAACTGAGTTAACTATTTCAGAACGTAACGAGATTACTGAATTTAGCGCAAAAGCAATGGCGGTGCTCCGAAAGGTTTCTAAATGCGCTGGCTTCAATTTGGGAATGAATCAAGGCGCAATTTCTGGGGCGGGGGTCGCCGAACATATTCATCAACATGTAGTGCCAAGATGGAGTGGCGATGCAAATTTTATGCCAATAATTGGTCAGACAAAAGTTTTGCCAGAGTTGTTAGCAACAACAAGAGCTGAATTAGCTAAAGCTTGGGAATGAGATCGATATATCGGCGTGCCTCAGTTATGCCGATTCCTAAGGATGAAATAAAAGGAATGCAGGGGAAGAGCAAACCATCTGCGAATCCAGCATCACCAAATTCTTCAAGTAGCTCCTGATACTCCACCGCAAATTCTGAAACTAAAGTTATCAAATCTTCGTCCGCGGTCGCAATTTTGGTGGGATTTTTTGAATAGTCATAAGTTTGCGAAGTTGCAATATCAATTAGGCCGTTAGGTTGGCCACTCTCGTCATGTAATACTAGAAATGGTGTGACGACTGGGTCCAGAATGCGATTAGCAATCATCACGATGTCATCAAAATCAATTTCACCTTCGGATAATCCAGAGACCATAAGTAATCGAGGGAGTTGTGACTCTCGACATGCATCCCATAAGGCCACCATGTTCGAATCGATCCCAACTTGAGCATTGACCATAAAAATAGCGAGCGATGCTCCAGATAATTTAGTTAAATCTGGTTCGGCATCGATGTCGGTATAGAGGAGGGCACCTGCCAGCCCGATGGCTTCGTAGAAATCTGCTGGGATAGCGCTGGAGATTCCGATAGTCAACGCCGAAATATGCGAGTTAATTGGGATACTCATGCGGGTCAGCCTACGATGGGAACGATGTTACAGATCCCATTTAAGGCTCCAGTCACTAGGTTCATCACACCAGCCTGCCGTTTTGCCTTGAAAATTGGTTTAACTCCAAATTTGGTTACGGCGATCGGCTCCTTTTTAGTGATCATAACTTCGCTGGTTGCATATCCGAACGGTCATTTCTTCTGGGGCACAATTGCAATCTGTATCTTCTCGTTGAGCGATCTCTTCGATGGCACGATGGCGCGAATATCGGCAAAAGGCGGTAGCCCATGGGGAGCCTTACTAGATTCAACATGTGATCGCATCGCAGATTCCACCATATTTATCGGCGTCATCATTTATTTGGAGCGGAGTGCTGATCCACTTTTCATTCCCGCGTTAGTTGCTTTGATTTCAGGACTAATGGTTTCTTATGTAAAAGCCCGAGCGGAATCGCTAGATATTGCCTGCAATGGCGGACTTGCGGAACGAACTGAAAGATTGATGTTGGTGCTTTTAGGAATTGGCTTACATGGGCTAGGCGTCCCGTATGCACTTGCTTTCGGTATTTGGATCCTAGTTTTACTGAGTTTAATTACAGTAGCACAACGGTTGTTTATGGTTTATCAGGAAACTGCATGATTGATTACTTCACTTATCTTATGTACCTATCTTGTTGGCGCTTGCTGCGAGCGCTGCCAAAAAGCGTTGCATATCAATTAGGCGATGTAATTGCGGATCTAACTCGGCTTCGCAACGGAAAAAGTATTACGAGATTACATAGTAATTTATCGCGAGTTAAACCTGAATACGATGAAGTTCAGATGGCAGATTTACTAAAAAAGAGCATGCGCTCACATTTGCGATATTGGATTGACACTTTCAGATTCACGGATTGGGATAAGAGCCACATTTTAAATTCGGCGGAGACCATTAATGATAAATATTTTTTTGACGCTCTTGCAGCTGGCAAAGGTTTAATAGTTTCATTGCCACATGCTGGAAATTGGGATCACGCGGGTGCTTATTT
>JABMMO010000126.1 GCA_013205455.1 Actinomycetota bacterium | reverse complement strand
TAAGTGCGATGGACCAAAGTGTCCGATCGAATCTCGGCCATACCCACCAGGGCAACATGGTCGTGGTCGCTCCAAGGATTCTGAATACTTATTACAGATGCGCGAAAAGCAAAAGTGCGCACGTATTTATGGTGTTCTAGAACGTCAATTCCGAAATTATTATGAAGAGGCAAGTCGTCTCGCTGGCAAGACTGGTGAGAACTTGTTAATTCTGCTTGAGACTCGCTTGGATAACGTGGTTTATCGCGCCGGCTTTGCAAAGAGCCGCGACATGGCCCGCCAAGTTGTTCGTCACGGGCATATCTTGGTTAACGGCAAGAAGGTTGATATTCCTTCTTATCGTGTATCCATCTACGACATCGTTGATGTTGTTGAAAAATCCCAAGACTTGACGCCATTCATCGTGGCGAGCGCCGAATTCGGCGAAAAATCAGTTCCAGCATGGATGGAAGTTGTGCCTTCACAGATGCGCATAATCATCCACGGTCAACCAAACCGCGCTGTGATTGATACTCAAGTCCAAGAACAACTAATCGTTGAGCTTTACTCCAAGTAAAAGCTGATTTAAAGATTTAAAGATTTAAAAAAACTAAAAAACCGTACCAACCCAGCGGACATCAAATAGCGGATGTCCCAGACCTATGGAGGAACCCAGTGCTAATTGCACAACGTCCCGTCCTTTCCGAGGAAGTAGTAAACGAAGGCCGTTCCCGATTCATTATTGAACCGTTGGAACCTGGCTTTGGTTACACACTTGGAAATTCACTACGTCGTACCCTGCTCTCTTCAATCCCAGGCGCTGCTATCACTAGCATCCGCGTGGCTGGTGCGCTCCACGAGTTCAGCACCATTGAAGGCGTAAAAGAGGATCTCACTGAGATCGTCCTCAACATCAAGAACCTAGTTTTCGCATCCGATAACGATGAGCCAACTGTTGCTTACATCCGCAAAAACGGAGATGGCAAAGTAACTGGTGCTGATGTTGCAGTTCCGGCTGGCGTTGAAGTTCATAACCCTGATCTTCACATCGCAACCTTGAACGCAAAAGCAAACCTTGAAATTGAAATCACAATTGAACGTGGTCGCGGTTATGTAACTGCAGTTCAAAATAAGCAAGTTGGCGCTGAGATCGGAAGAATTCCGGTTGACTCAATTTATTCACCAGTACTTCGCGTTACCTACAAGGTAGAAGCAACTCGGGTAGAGCAACGCACCGACTTCGATCGTTTAATTCTTGATGTTGAAACCAAGCGTTCAATCTCACCTCGCGATGCAATGGCATCTGCAGGTAAGACACTTGTTGAACTCTTCGGTCTCGCACACGAACTTAACTATTCAGCTGAAGGAATTGACCTCGGTCCATCCATTCAAGATGCAGCGCTCGCTGCAGATCTAGCACTTCCAATCGAAGATCTAGATCTAACTGTGCGCTCATATAACTGCTTAAAGCGTGAAGGAATTCACACTGTTGGAGAACTCATTAGCCGCAGCGAAGCTGATCTATTGGATATCCGTAATTTCGGATCAAAATCAATCGATGAAGTCAAAGCTAAATTGGTATCAATGGGCATGGAACTCAAAGATTCACCAGTCGGCTTTGATCCAACTAAGCACCAGAACTATGGCGCTGATGTTGATGATGATCTTGTCGATTCAGAGCAGGCATAAGGTAGGAATAGATAATGCCAAGACCAAGTAAAGGCCCACGCCTCGGCTCGAGCCCATCACACGAACGTTTATTGCTACGCACACTTGCGGAACAACTTTTCCAACATGGAAAAATCACCACAACTGAAGCGAAAGCAAAGCGGTTACGTCCACTAGCTGAAAAGTTAATCACTCATGCAAAAAAGGGTGACCTTGCAGCACGCCGTTTAGTAATGGCACAGATTACAAATAAGAGCGTGGTACACACTCTCTTTACTGAAATCGGTCCACGATTTGAAGCGCGCAAAGGTGGCTATACCCGCATCACAAAGATTGGCCCACGCAAGGGCGATAACGCGCCAATGGCAGTTATCGAAGTTCTTGTAGATGGCGTATCTGCTAAAACTGCAACAGTTGATGAAGCAGTAAAAGCCACGAAGAAAGCTGCAGCACCGAAGAAGAAAGCTGCAGCTAAGAAAGCTGTCGCTAAGTAAAGTAATTCTTCACAAAATAGATTAACGATGGAACCCACTCTCAACCCTGAGAGTGGGTTTTTTCGTATCCGAATAGATTTTTCTTATGACGGTACCAACTTTGCTGGCTGGGCTAAGCAACCCGATCAAGTAACAATTCAAAGCACGATGGAGAGCGCGATTGCAACTTTTACTCGCGAAACCATAACTTTAACTGCCGCAGGTCGAACTGATGCTGGCGTACATGCAGCGCAACAAGTGGCCCACTTTGATTTACCAAATTTAGATCGCGATGGAAACCCGTGGGCTATTGAAAATTTCGCTTATAAATTAAATCGAATTCTCACTGAAGATATTAGAATTATTTCAGCCGTCCCAGCACCAAATAATTTTCATGCCCGTTTTTCTGCAATCAGCCGCCATTACATTTATAAAATTGCCGACGGGCTACAAACTATCCCACCGCTAGCGCGCTTTGATACCACTTCTTGGTACCGCGAATTAGATCTAGATCGGTTACAAGCAGCGAGTAATTACTTAATTGGTAAACATGATTTTGCAACTTTCTGTAAGCCAGATGCTGGTGCTACCACGATTAGAACGTTAGCAAAATTTAATTGGGAACGCGGCAGTGATGGTTTTCTACGCGCTGATCTAATCAGTGACGGATTTTGCTATTCCATGGTTCGCAACATGGTTGGAGCAGTTGCTTGCGTTGCTGAAGGCAGATTCGAACCAGAGTGGATCAAAACTATTCTCAACGACAAAACTCGCATTAGCGATAGCTTAGTTTTTCCGGCGCGCGGCCTAACGCTTCAAAGCATTGCGTACCAATAAAAATGGGACATATCGATGTAATTGGGATTGAATATTCATTATCTGACGGCCGTGTCTTATTAAGTGATGTTTCATTTCGAGTTGGCGAAGGTGCGAAAGTCGCGCTAATTGGACCAAACGGTTCTGGCAAAACCACGCTAGTAAGAATGATCTCTGGAGATTTAGAACCCGAGAGCGGCAAAGTTGCGATCTCGGGCGGTTTAGGAGTGATGCGCCAATTCATCGGCACAGTAAGAGATGGTTCTACCGTAAGAGATTTATTAATATCAGTTTCGCAAGAGAAAATTCGAATTGCTGCCAAGAAATTAACAGATGCCGAAAAAGCTATGAACTTAGCGATGACAACTGGTGGTGAGAGCGAAAAAGAACAGATGGCATATGCACAAGCGCTCTCAGATTGGGGCGATATCGGGGGATATGACGCCGAAGTTATGTGGGATCAATGCTGCACCGAAGCGCTAGGTAAAACTTTTGACGAAGTTGCGGACCGAGAAGCAGCCACCCTTTCTGGCGGCGAGCAGAAAAAAGTTGTTTTACAAGTATTGCTGCGCGGTCCGGAAGAAGTTTTATTACTAGATGAACCAGATAACTATTTAGATGTGCCGTCAAAACGGTGGTTAGAAAATGAGTTGATTTCATCTAAAAAAACGGTGCTTTTTGTGAGCCATGATCGCGAACTTTTAAATTCAGTCTCAAATAAGATTGTTACGTTAGAACAGGGCGCGCTTGGAAATACTACTTGGATGCATGGTGGTAATTTTGAAACTTGGCATGATGCCCGTAAAGCCAGAAATGCTCGCTTCGCCGAGTTGCTACTTCGTTGGGAGCAAGAACGGGATCGACTTAAAGACTTAGTTCGAACGCTCCAAGTACAAGCAGCTAGCTCGCCAGATATGGCTTCTAAATATCGCGCGATGCAAACTAGATTTAGAAAATTTGAAGAAGTTGGCCCACCACCAGCGCCACCGTTAGAACAAGATGTCAGAGTTGGGTTAAAAGGTGGCCGAACTGGTGAACGCGTAGTTACTTGCGAAAACCTAGCTTTAGATAATTTAACCGAACCATTTACTTTTGAAGTATTTTTTGGCGATCGCGTTGCAGTTTTAGGTAAAAACGGAACTGGTAAATCACATTTCTTACGGCTACTTTCTGGCGAAAGCACAGTTGCGCACACTGGTTCATTTAAATTAGGAGCGCGAGTTAAACCGGGATTTTTTGCGCAGACCCATTCACACCCCGAATTTATTGGTAAAACATTGTTAGAGATTTTGTGGAATGAACATTCGCTCCAACTTGGTGCCGCAAAAAGCGTTTTAGGACGTTATGAAATAAGCGCGCAAGCAGAGCAGAAATTCACAACGCTTTCGGGTGGCCAGCAAGCGCGATTTCAAGTGCTCTTATTAGAATTGCAAGGTTCAACGCTTTTATTGCTCGATGAACCGACCGATAACTTAGATTTAGCTAGCGCAGAAGCGTTAGAAGGTGCGCTCGAAAGTTACGAAGGAACGGTCTTTGCAGTTACCCACGATCGCTGGTTCTCCCGCGGCTTCACCCGATATTTGATTTTTGGGGCTAATGGCCAAGTATCTGAGAGCCCTACGCCTGTCTGGGAGCATTGATTTAAGCCATTTTGACCCACCGCACGCTGGGCAGGTAATCTACGGCTCCTGGCTTTACCCTCGTAAGGTCGATTATCTAGTTCGTTAGATAGTAATAAATAGATTAGAGAGCGAGTTACTGCTGTGCGTACTTATAGTCCTAAGCCTGGCGATGAGGCGCGCAAGTGGCATGTCATTGATGCTTCCGATGTTGTTCTCGGTCGGCTAGCAAGCCATGCAGCTGTACTCCTTCGTGGAAAACATAAACCAACTTTCGCACCACATATGGATATGGGCGATTTCGTAATCGTCATCAACGCCGAAAAAATTGTTCTTACTGGACAAAAAGCTGCACAAAAGTTTGCGCACCACCACTCTGGTTTCCCAGGCGGCATGACCTCAACAGCATATGTTGATTTAATGGTTAAGCACCCAACTCGCGCAGTTGAAAAAGCGATCAAGGGAATGTTGCCAAAGAATTCACTTGGCAAAGTTGTCGGCAACAAACTTAAAGTTTATGCCGGTCCTGCGCACCCACACGCAAACCAAAACCCAACACCTTATGTTTTCACTCAAGTTTCCCAAATGATTAACTCAGCCAAATAAATTTAACCAATCACAAATAGAAAAAGAGAGAAAATGTCAGATCGCGAACTCGCAGTAGATAACGACGAAACCCCAACGTCGTACAGCACCAGCACACCTGCTGCTGCAACTAATCGCCCTGCAATTACTGCACCTGGCGGTGGCACTGGTCGTCGTAAAGAGGCTGTTGCACGCGTTCGCTTAATCCCTGGCACTGGTCGTTGGGTAGTTAACGACCGCACTCTCGATGTGTATTTCCCAAACAAAGTTCACCAACAATTAGTTTCAGAACCACTTCGCACAGTTGGCGTTGAAGGTAAGTACGACATTATCGCTCGTATTGATGGTGGCGGAATTTCTGGCCAAGCTGGTGCGCTACGTCTTGGCGTTGCTCGCGCACTTAACTTTATCGATACTGATGCACACCGCCCAGCTCTTAAGAAAGCTGGCTTCCTATCTCGTGATGCACGAGTAATTGAACGGAAGAAGTACGGTCTGAAGAAGGCCCGTAAGCGTTCCCAATACAGCAAGCGTTAATTTATATCGCTCCCGCATCATGACGCTCTTCGGAACAGATGGCGTCAGAGGCGTTGCCAATAAAGATCTAACCGCTGAACTTGCCGTTGATTTAGCCATTGCTGCCGCACACGTTTTGGCTGAAGTTGGCGCATTTGCTGGACATAAACCCAAAGCAATTGTTGGTCAAGATTCGCGCGCATCTGGCGAATTTTTAGAAGCAGCAGTTTGTGCTGGTCTTGCTAGCGCTGGCGTAGATGTTTATCGCGTTGGCGTTTTACCAACTCCAGCAATTGCACATTTAGTTGCTGCAGACGGTGCAGATCTTGGCGTAATGATTAGCGCATCGCATAATCCAATGCCAGATAACGGAATTAAGTTTTTTGCTCGTGGCGGTGGCAAATTAGATGATTCACTGGAAGCTGCAATCGAAGCTCATCTTGGTGAACCTTGGGATCGACCAATCGGGGCTAATGTCGGCCGAATAATTATCGATGAGAGTGCCAGTGAACGTTACTTAACGCACTTGCTTTCTTCGGTAAAAACTAAATTAACTGGCATTAAAGTAGTTGTTGATTGTGCAAACGGAGCAGCTTCGCTAGTTGCACCAGAAGCTTATCGACGCGCTGGCGCTGAAGTAATTGCCATTTCGAATACTCCAAACGGCTTAAACATTAACGAAAAATGTGGATCAACTCATTTAGAAAATATTAAAGCTAAAGTAATTGCCGAGAAAGCCGATATTGGAATCGCACATGATGGCGATGCAGATCGAGTTCTTGCAATTGATAGCGAAGGAAATGAAGTTGATGGTGATTTCATACTTGCAATATTGGCAGATGCCCAAATGCGAAACGGTGGCTTAACCAGCAAAACTGTGGTTGGCACCGTGATGACAAATCTCGGTTTCATTCTCGCGATGGAGAGCAAAGGCATCAAAGTTACAACTACGCCAGTTGGTGATCGCTATGTTTTAGAGAAAATGATTGCCGAGAACTACACGCTCGGCGGCGAACAATCTGGCCACATCATCATGCGCGACTTTGCTAATACTGGTGACGGCGCGTTAACTGCACTTCATTTACTTCAAGAACTAGCGACCAGTAAGAAATCTTTGAAAGATTTAGCAAAGATTATGGTGCGTTATCCGCAAGTATTAATAAATGTAGCTGGCGTAGATAAAGCTAAAGTCTCAAGTAATTCCGCAATTGCCGCTGGAGTAACAGCTGCTGAAGTGAAATTAGGAAGCTCTGGTCGGGTTTTACTTCGTGCATCCGGCACTGAACCATTAATCCGCGTAATGGTCGAGGCAAAAAGCGCCAGCGATGCGCATGAGTTAGCGACTTCGCTCGCTGCACTAGTAAAATCTGAACTCTCGCTTTAAAACTTATTTAAGGGGTACCTCATATGTGCGGCATCGTCGGATATACCGGTGAAAAAGCCGCGCTAACTCCAGTCTTAGAAGGTTTGCGTCGTTTGGAATATCGCGGCTATGACTCGGCTGGTGTTGCTTTAACAACTACAAAAGGTGCACCATTATTTGTAGAGAAGAAAGCTGGAAAGCTCGCTAATTTAGAAGCTGAGTTAAGCCATTCGCACGATGGGTCACATAGCGGTATTGGCCATACCCGATGGGCAACTCATGGCGGACCTACTGATTCAAATGCACATCCGCATCTTTCAAATGATGGCAAGTTAGCCGTTATTCATAATGGAATTATTGAAAACTATTTGGAATTGCGAGCAGAGTTAGAAAAACGTGGCCATAAATTTACCTCTGAAACCGACACCGAATCGGTCGCACACTTACTTAGCGATGCCGTATCGAAAAACGGTGGCGATCTTGCTAGTGCGATGCGTAGCGTCTGTAAAGAGTTGCGCGGTTCATTCACGCTCTTAGCAATTCACTCGGATAGTCCAGAACGAATTGTGGGAGCACGTCGAAATTCGCCGCTAGTTATTGGTGTTGGAAAGGGTGAGAATTTCTTAGCCTCCGATGTTTCGGCTTTCATTTCGTATACAAAGAGCGCGTTAGAACTTGGCCAAGATGAAGTTGTAGATGTAACTCCTGATCAAGTGATTGTTACAGATTTAAATGGACAAGTTCTAACTCCAAGAGCTTATGAAATTACCTGGGATGCCAGCGCTGCAGAACGCGGTGGTTACCCACATTTCATGTTGAAGGAAATCTTTGAGCAACCTAAATCCATCGCAGATACTTTATTAGGTCGCTTTACCGAGAATTCTCAGATCGCGATCGGGGAGTTAGATAACCTGCCAGAGCTATTAAGCGCTGAAAGAATTCTAATTTTGGCATGTGGCACCGCTTATCACGCTGGATTAATCGGTAAATATGCCATTGAAACTTGGGCAAAAATTCCAGTTGATGTTGAACTTGCATCAGAATTTAGATATCGCCAACCTGTTCTCACCAAGAAAACCGTAGTTATTACAATTTCGCAATCTGGCGAGACGATGGATACTTTGATGGCAGCGCGCCACGCAAAATCTCTCGGTGCGAAAGTTATTTCGATTTGCAATACAAACGGTTCGACGATTCCACGTGAATCAGATGCAGTTATATATACCCATGCTGGCCCAGAGATTGCAGTAGCTTCAACAAAAGCGCTAATTACCCAAATAATTGCAATTGCCTTAATTGCACTTTATATCGGTGATAAAAGTGGTGCCCTAAAACCAAACGAAGTTAGTGGATTAATTGAGGAGTTATTAGCTTTACCTGCAAAAGTTGAGCAAATCTTGGAAACTGCAGAACCGCTCCGAGAAATGTCTCGCGGTTTTAAAGATGCAACTTCAGTTTTATTCTTAGGAAGACACGTGGGTTATCCAGCTGCTCTCGAAGGTGCGTTGAAATTGAAAGAGCTGGCTTATATGCACGCAGAAGGATTCGCAGGCGGCGAATTAAAGCATGGGCCGATTGCGTTAATTGAATCCGGAACTCCGGTTATTGCAATCATGCCACCACAAGGAAGTGAACTTCGAGAAAAAATGGCGAGCAATATTCAAGAGGTTCGTGCCCGCGGTGCAAATGTAATCGTAATCGCTGATTCTGAAACTGCAATTCCGGATGTCGCACATGTAATCCGGATTCCTACTTCTAACCAATTATTACAACCAATACTTGCAATCGTGCCACTCCAAATTTTCGCCTACGAAATGGCAGTTGCGCGTGGTAGCGACGTGGACCAACCAAGAAATCTAGCTAAATCTGTAACGGTTGAATAAGTGAGCCCGCAAGCCGCAATTGATAATCGCCGCCGCCAGATGGTTAAAGCCTTGGAATGGTCTGGCGTATTGTGCATCGGCTTTTTAATAGTTACACAACAAGTTGTGGTAAATGGCCCACTAGTCCACTTAGATGCAATCATCGCTAACGCAGATCGTCCAAAATTTTCTGCCACAACTAATTTCTTATTAATGCAAATAGACAATCTAGGCTTACGCGGCGTTACCGCAACCATTCTGTTAATTTCTGCGCTATTAATCTGTCGCCGCTTTAAATCTTGGCGACCTTTTAATCTCGCGTTACTTTCTTTGATAGCACTTAATCTAGTAGTTGGATTAGCAAAGTTAGGTTTTGGTCGAACTAAGCCAAGGTTAAATGTTGATCTACTTTATGCTGGCGGTCTCTCTTACCCAAGTGGTCACGCATCTAATGCCTTACTAACTTGGGGTTTACTTTCTTATCTGATTTTCCGATATACCCATCGCCAACCTTTTGAAGGAATGCGGTTAACTTGGCTGGTAGTAGTAATTACCGCTGGAGTTTGCTTAGTTTCGCTCTTTCGCAACACGCATTGGCTCTCTGATTTAATCGGCGGGCTCTTTATTGGTGGCGCGCTCTTGGTTGCCGTCATTGCAGTTGATCGTTTTGTTCCATCTAAGCGACAACCGTCATAAACTAACCGGATAACTAAATTCGAATTGTGGGTGCATAATGATTGAAGGCATAGGAATAGATGTCGTCGACATCAAGCGCTTCGCCGATTCATTAGAGCGCACTCCTAATTTAAAAGAGCGGTTATTTACGCCAGCCGAAGCAGCGCTACCAATCTCTTCATTGGCCGCGAGGTTTGCCGCAAAAGAGGCGTTAGCAAAAGCGTTGAAC
>JABMMO010000125.1 GCA_013205455.1 Actinomycetota bacterium | reverse complement strand
GTTGTGGGTACTGCGCAATATTTATCACCCGAGCAAGCCCGTGGAGAAATAGCTGATTCACGAAGTGATATCTACTCAGTTGGCTGTTTACTTTATGAATTACTTACCGGGCGGGCACCATTTTCTGGAGATACTCCAGTTGCGATTGCTTACCAACATGTATCTGCTAAACCTATAAGTGTTGATGATTTAAACCCTGATTTACCGGCTGGGTTGAGTCAAATTATCGATGGCGCGTTGGCCAAAGATCCATTGGCGCGTTACCAAAGTGCCGCTGAAATGTTGGCTGACCTTGACCGAATTTCAAAAGGTGAGCGGGTAAAGATTCGAGTAAATAAAGATATTGATCGGCGCAAACTTATTGCCGGTGCGATCGCACTTGTTGTAGCAATTGGTTCTGGTGGCGTACTGCTTTCTCGTGGAGGAGGCGCAATAACTTTAAACACAGTTGCAGATGTTTCTGGTTTAACTGAAGTTCAGGCACGTGAAGCCCTTGCCGGATTTACTATCGTCATTGCGCGTGCACCTGATCCACGCGTGCCTGAAGGTCGCGTGGCTTTGCAGAATCCAGTAGCTGGAACAAAGGCAAAACCAAATAGTGATGTCACAATCACTATTTCTGATGGGCCAGGTAAAACTTCAATCCCAACTAATTTAATTGGCAAATCTCTAGAAGATGTTCGTTTGGTACTAAGTAGTCTTGGTTTGGTTTTGTCGCGTACAAATGCCGTTGACTCAAGTGAATCTCCCGGAACAGTTGTTGGCATCACGCCTCAAGCAGGAAGTGCAGTAAATGCCGGAAGCGGAGTTATTCTGGATATTGCTAGTGGAAATGTTACGGTCCCTGATGTTGTTGGTATCCCCTCAATTCAAGCTCGAACAATTTTAATTCAGGCAGGGTTTATGCCTAATGTTGTTGAAGTAGCAGATACCGGACTAGAGGAAGATGTAGTTCTTGCGCAAGCGCCGGAAGCAGAAACAAGTGCGCGCATTGGAAGTTCGGTAACAATTACTATTAATAACTTAAATGGGTATACCCCGCCGCCGCCTAGCGGCCAATAACTGGGGACAATCCCACTGCGCGTTTTGTAGCGTTCGGATCCCCGCAAACGGTTAACCAATTTGCAAGTAATTGGTGACCGCCTTCAGTTAAAACAGATTCTGGATGAAATTGCACACCCTGGATTGGCAAAGTGTTGTGGCAAACAGACATGATCACACCTGTATCTGTTCTGCTAGTAATTTTTAATTCTGGTGGGGTACTTCCATCTTCAATCGCTAAGGAGTGATAACGAGTCGCGGTAAAGGGAGATTTAATTCCCTTTAGGACACCTTCACCGGTATGAGTTAGCTGCGAAGTTTTCCCATGCAACAACTCAGGCGCACGATTTACTTTCGCACCAAATGCAACCGCTATCGCTTGATGTCCTAAACAAATGCCAAGCAAAGGAATTCCATTTTCTGCACAAAATTTAACTAGTTCAACACTGATTCCAGCTTGTTCGGGAGTCCCGGGTCCTGGTGAAATCAAAACGCCATCAAATTCCAAAGCTTTAGCCACAGGTATTTCATCATTTCTAACCACTGTGCAGATTGCGCCAAGTTGACCGAGATATTGCACAATGTTGTAAACAAATGAGTCGTAATTATCAATCACTAAAATCTTGCGATTGGCATCTGCGTGGTTTGGCACGGGTCTATCTTGCCCCACCCAGTGCGCCTCTCGCTAAGCAGAGGGGGTTTCCTGGGCATTCCGTTGACAGGGTAGGATTGCTCTTGTTGATCATGGTTGGTCATTTAATGATTGGGGTGGCGGATGCCAAAATCTCGAATTCGTAAAAAGGTAAAAGCGGAGCGCACAGTTCAGGCTCAAGTTGTGCAGGCAACCCCAGAACCAACTGAAAGCCCTAAATGGCTAGCGCCGGTCATGTTGGCCGCCTTCTTGCTTGGCCTAGCTTGGATCGTTGTTTACTACATCACCCAGACCAAGTACCCAATCCCTAACTTAGGTGCCTGGAATATGGGGATCGGCTTTGTATTTGTCGGTATCGGCTTCAGCTTGGCCACTCGCTGGCGTTAATACGGGGCTAAATTACAACGATGTAATTCTCCACATGGGGATAAACCCTGTGGATAACCCAGATTTGCGCAGATTATTCCGATTATTCCGATTATTCAGTGACAGTAATTGATTTAATCGAAATTGGAGTTACCGGACGATCCTGTGAACCAGTCGCAACTTCTCCAATTGCATCTACAACACCTTGGCTTGCTGCATCTTTAACTTCACCAAAAATTGAGTGTTTGCGATTTAACCAAGTTGTTGGTGCGACGGTAATAAAAAATTGTGAACCATTTGTTCCAGGGCCAGAGTTTGCCATCGCTAAAAGATATGGACGATCGAAAACTAACTCTGGATGAAACTCATCAGCAAATTTGTAACCGGGCCCGCCAGTTCCATTACCAATTGGATCTCCACCTTGAATCATAAAACCAGAAATTACCCGGTGGAAAACTGTGCCGTCATACAAATTATCACTACTTGTTTTTCCAGTTACTGGATGACTCCACTCTTTTGCACCAGTTGCAAGTTCCACAAAATTACGTACTGTTTTTGGAGCATGATTTGGAAAAAGTTCAACAACAATGTCGCCCATAGTTGTATGCAAAGTTGCTGTGCTCATAATTGCTCCCGTTTAGGTTATTTTTACATTAATTACTTTTAAATATTGTGGAGACTAGGGGGATCGAACCCCTCACCCTCGCCTTGCAAAGGCGATGCTCTACCAGATGAGCTAAGTCCCCTTATTTATTTATTATTCGGCGTCGGCCGAATCAGCCAAATCTTCCCCACCAATGCTTTCATTGCCATCTGCAACTCCAACATTTAACCAATTCGCTTCTTCGCTCTGCGCCTGGCGGACACGAGTAAATAAAGCATAAGCACCAAATCCAACTGCAAAGAGCGCTAG
>JABMMO010000124.1 GCA_013205455.1 Actinomycetota bacterium | reverse complement strand
GACATCAAGCGCTTCGCCGATTCATTAGAGCGCACTCCTAATTTAAAAGAGCGGTTATTTACGCCAGCCGAAGCAGCGCTACCAATCTCTTCATTGGCCGCGAGGTTTGCCGCAAAAGAGGCGTTAGCAAAAGCGTTGAACGCTAATAAAGGTTTACCTTGGCATGATGCTGAAGTTATTAATTTGGAATCTGGAAAACCAGCGTTCTTATTTCGTGGAGTTATCGCAGATTTAATTGATAGCGCAAGCGTGCATTTATCGCTCTCGCATGATGCTGGGATTGCATCTGCCGTAGTCATGATTGAGCGGAATTAACTTAACTATGGCCAGAGCTCAAATTGAGATAGACCTTTCAGCGATTGCAGCCAATGTCCGTAAAGTTATTAACGAAACTAAAGTTGATGTATGTGCTGTTGTTAAAGCAGATGCATATGGGCATGGTTTAGTTTCAATTGCGCAGGTAGCAACTGATGCTGGCGCAAAGTGGCTTGGTGTTGCCCTTCTTGAAGAAGCAATCACTTTGAGAACTCACGGACTTTCTATACCAATTATTGCTTGGCTAACTCCGCTAACTGAGGATTTTGATAGCGCACTGCGCCATGATATTGATCTAGGGGTTTCATCGATTGCACTGCTTGAGAAAGTGATGGCGGCCGGAGAACGAACTGGCATTACACCGCGAATCCATGTTGAAGTTGATACTGGGATGACTCGTGGCGGAGTATTAAACGAATGGCCAGTTTTCCTAAAGAAAGTTTCGGCCGCAACTTTAAGTGAGAAAGTTGAGTTAGTTGGATTTTTCTCGCACTTTGCTCGAGCTGACGAACCTCAAGAGCTAGCCAATGAAATGCAACTTAAGAAATTCACCAACCTTTTATCAGAGTTAAAAGCAACCGGTGTTACTCCTAAATACTTACATTTCGCTAACTCTGCTGCCGCTCTTTCCAACCCAAATGCAACTTTTGATTTTGTGCGACTTGGAATAGCTATGTATGGTCTATCGCCAGATGTGAAAACCATGGGTAGCTCTAAAGAGTTAGGGTTAATTCCGGCGATGACGCTCCGCGCAAAATTACATCTGGTTAAACAAGTTCCAGCCGGCGCCGCGGTTGGTTATGGTGGCAGCGCAATTACAACTGTGGAAACTAAAGTTGGAGTTGTGGCGATGGGTTATGCAGATGGAATTCCGCGAAATGCAGATAACTCAACTGGAGTATTTTTCAATGGCGATCGCGCCCCAATTCTTGGCCGAGTTTCTATGGACCAATTCGTGGTTGATTTAGGTCTTAATTCAAAGGCGATAACCGGGGATGAAGTGATTGTTTTTGGCGCGGGAAATGTGGGGGAATACACAATTGATGATTGGGCTAGCGCAAGCACCACAATTAATTATGAGATTGTTACTAGAATTGCAAGTAGAGTGCCTAGAATCTATAACAGGTAATTTAGGAATGGAGCGTAGTGAATAAAGAAGCTGCACTACTTTCCATCGAAGCACTCTCCGTTAATTTCGGAGGTTTAAAAGCGCTTTCAAACGTTTATTTGGATTTAAATCCAGGTGAAGTAGTTGGTCTAATTGGGCCAAACGGTGCTGGGAAAACGACAGCTTTTAATGCCATCTCGGGATTAGTGGAAGCAACATCAGGGAAACTTTTACTTGATGGCAAAGAACATAATTGGCCAAAACCGAATCAATTAGTGGATTTAGGAATTTCTAGAACTTTGCAAGGTGTTGGGCTATTTCCAGATTTGACAGTTTTAGAAAATGTGATGGTGGGTGCAAATAAATTTGCAAAGAGTGGGTTAATTAGATCTGCACTTGGTTTATCTAATAAAGATGAATCCCAATTAAAAGAGCGGGCACAGTTAGCGCTTGAGCGAGTTTATGCCGGCGAACTTTCAAACCGCCGTGCGGATACGCTTTCATTTCCAGATACAAAGCGAGTTTCAATTGCGCGAGCGTTAGTTAGCGAACCGCGTATTTTGTTACTAGATGAACCAGCCGGTGGTTTAGGATCTGCCGATATCTCCTGGCTAAATGGTGTTATTTCTAATTTGAAATCAATCTGTGCCATTATTTTGGTTGAACATCATATGGATGTTGTGATGTCGGTTTGCGACCGCATTTATGTGCTTAATTTTGGTGAAGTAATTTCTTCTGGATCTATCTCACATGTTAGAAACGATCCAGCTGTAATCGCTGCTTATCTAGGAACAAGCGCAGGTGGAGCATGAGCGGTTTAACTGTTAAAGATTTGGTAGTAGATCATGGTGCGATTACCGCTATTAACGGGATTTCATTTACCGTGGAACCTGGTCAATTAGCTGCCGTAATTGGCTCTAATGGAGCGGGCAAAACCACGCTATTGCGGACACTTTCGGGTTTGAAGCACGCTAGCAGCGGCAGCGCTCAATGGAGCGGCGAATATATTCTTGGAAAAAAACCAGAAAATTTAGTTCGCCATGGAATATCACATGTATCTGAAGGCAAATCGGTAATTCCAGAGTTAACCGTTAAAGAAAATCTTGCACTAGGTGGTATCTGGCGAAAAGATAAAAAGGATGTAGTTGCTGTGACAAAGGAAGTTTTGGAGTTATTTCCAAGGTTAGGCGAGCGATTAAGCCAACGCGCGGATACCCTTTCTGGTGGCGAACGCCAGATGCTTGCAATTGGTCGCGCGCTAATTTCAAGACCTAAATTAATTTTATTAGATGAACCTTCGCTGGGGTTAGCGCCACTTGTGATTGAACAAATTTTTCATACAATCGATCAACTTCGACATAAATTAGGATTAACCATTGTCTTAGTTGAACAGAATGCTATGAGTGCGCTGCGGATAGCAGATATTGGAATCATCATGAACCTTGGAAAAATTGTGGCAACTGGAACGGCAACCGAATTAATCAATGATCCGGCGCTCCATGCCGCGTATTTGGGGTACTGATGCAACAGGCTATTAACGCACTTTTAATTGGAATCAGTAATGGATTTATTTATAGTTTGATGGCGCTAGCCCTAGTGTTAGTTTGGCGATCAACTCGAGTAATTAATTTTGCCCAAGCGGGCCAGGCAATTCTCTCTACATATATTGCATATGAAATCGTAACTAGGACCGATAATTTTATTTTGGCTTTTATTGGCGGTGTCTTAGCAGGCGCACTTGTTGGCGCTGTTGTAGAAATTTTGTTAATGCGGACGCTTTTTAAACATGTGAGCGATGGACCAGTCGCAGCGCTAGCGCCGGTGATTGCTTCGCTTGGGTTATTAGGATTAATTAGAAGTGTCATTGGAATGGTGTGGGGCAATGATCAAAAACCATTTTTCCCACCGGTCTCCACAAATGGATTCACATTTGGTAGCACTACTGTGCCGTTTTCTCGCATGAATCTGCTGATTGTGCTTGGCGCTGCAACGGTAATGATTATCTTTACTCTGATATTCCAGAAGAGCAATTTAGGTCTTGCACTTCGAGCTGCCGCATTCCAACCAGAAATTGCACGATTAGCTGGGATAAGAGTTGGCGCGATTCGAACAACCGGCTGGATTTTCGCAGGAGCTGCCGGCGCTGTCGCCGGAATTCTAATTTCACCTAATGATGCAATCACACCGTACTCACTTGATTCGCTTTTGATTTTTGGATTCGTAGCTGCCGTGATTGGTGGACTCGAAAGTTTAATTGGCGCTGTGGTCGGTGGCTTAACTCTTGGAATTGGACTCTCGTTTATTCTTACTTATATCGGAACATCACTTATTTTTCCAGCGACATTCGTTGTACTAGCCCTGGCGTTAATAATTCGACCTCAAGGTTTATTTGGCAGTAAGGCGGCGCGAAATGCATAGCCTGCGTCGACTTTTCTTATTTATATTTTCAACTTTAATTTTACTTGCGCTCTCGCTAAAAATTGAAGAGCTCCGAGTTTATCAAGGTGCTCAAATTGCAATTTACGCGCTGGGTATTAGTTCAATAGTTTTATTAACTGGTTACTCAGGTCAAGTATCACTTGGTAACGGCGCTTTCATGGCAATCGGCGCGTACACAGCAGCGTTAACTCAAATTCATTGGCATCTGCCACTCTTCTTTACCTTTGTAGTTGGCACGTTTTCAGCAGCGCTGGCTGGTGCGATCTTAGGTGGCGGTGCCGCTCGGCTATCGGGGCCTTACTTAGCGGGTGCAACACTTGCACTAGCGGTTGGCTTACCTACGCTTGCAAATCAATTTACAATTCTTAATGGTGAAACCGGATTGGATTACACTTCAGGTACACCACCAACATGGTTTGGCGAAAGTTTTACTTTATATAAATGGTTTTTTTGGATCGTTTTAGTAAACGTTATGTTGATGATGTTCTTCGTTCGAAATATCACCTCGAGTAGATATGGTCGAACTTGGAAAGCGCTCCGTGGTAATCCAGTCGCGGCCCAACTTTCCGGCATCCAAGTAGGTGGATCAAAGGTCTTGGCTTTCACGATCAGCGCCGGGGTGGCTGGCCTAGCTGGCTCGCTTTTAGGCATGATTGGCTTTGTTGGCCCAACGGGATTTGGGCTAGGCCTCTCGTTTGCGCTCGTAACAGGGGCGGTTCTATCTGGCGTAACTAGCCTCGCAGGTAGCATGCTTGGGGCTGTAGTTCTGGTTGCGATTCCAGAGTTGGCCAGCGTCATTGCACATCGACTTGGCGATACTGAACGCGTAACCTCAAATTTGCCGGGCTTGATAATGAGTACGTTATTGATTTTGACGGTGCTGTTTACTCCAAACGGCCCAGCAGAACAGATACGTAAACATAAAGCACGGAAGCAGTAAACCCCTCGATGAAAGGAAATACATGATCGGTTCAAAACGCAAAGGGTTCGGTGTAATCATAACCGCGGCCATTGCAACCAGCGCGCTGCTGATTTCTGCAATTCCGGCACATGCCGAAGTTGGAGTGAGCAGCAGCGAGATTAAACTCGGCATTACCGTGCCCCAGACTGGCCCAGCCGCAACTGGATATAGCAAAGTTGCGCCAGCCATGAAAGCATATTTCGCGTATGTAAATGCTAATGGCGGCGTAAATGGCCGCAAGATTAACTTGATCATTAAAGATGACAAGTACATCCCACAAGAAGCCATTAACATGACCAACGAATTAATTTTGAAAGATAAAGTTATGGCAATCGTTGGCGCCCTAGGAACCGCAAATAATTTAGCGGTCGCAAGCAAAGTACAAATTGCTAGCCGCGGCGTACCAAGCCTCTTTGTAAATACTGGATTTAGCGGGTTTGCGGATAAGAAGAAATTCCCAACAACTTTCGCACTATTTCCTTCATATGCAATGGAAGCAAAAGCCATCGCAACTTATCTAAAAGAAAACCTGCCAACTGCAAAAACTTGCGTACTGCTCCAGAACGATGACTTTGGTGCCGATGCTGCTGCAGGATTCAAAACTGGCGGCGTAACATTCACTGAAACTGTTAAATATGTTTCAGGCACCCAAAGCTCAGCTACTGGCCAAACTTGGATCGGTAAATTCGCCGCTGCTAAGTGCGAAGTAGTCGTGCTCTTTGGCGTTGGTACTGCTAACGCAATCGCACTCGGCGTTGCCGCTGCTGGTGGCTACAAGCCACAATGGATCCTTGGTTCAGTTGGTTCGGATGTCACAACCATCAAAGCCACGCTAAATAACCCACAAGCTACTGCGCTTATGAATGGCGCAATCGGTGCTTCTTGGGCCCCTGATTCAGCTGATTTGACGGATGAATATGTAAAACAATTCCGGGAAATCAACACTACTTATAACGCCGGCGCTGTCTTCGATAACAACGTAATGGTTGGCATGAACGAAGGTCTTTTGATCGTGCAAGCACTTCGTGCAGCCGGTACTAACCCAACTCGTAAATCGCTAATTGCAGCGATTGAAAAGAAGGGCTCAACATTTGCATCTGCTGGATATTCAACTCTTGCATACTCAAAAACTAGCCACGTTGGCCAAACTGGATTCTGGTTTGGTAAGTACAACCTTGCTGGCGAACTTAAGTCAGTAGATGGTAAGTACACCATGTACACCACCGATTCAGCTGCTGGTCCAGTTGTAAAGACTGAACAGAATCGTCTGCCAATGCCAGCGAAAGGATTACCAAGTAACTCATGAAAAATCTAATGAGCAAGAAAAATAAAGTCATTGCCTTCTTGGCATCGACATCGCTAGTTACTATGACAATGGTCGCGCTTCCAAGTGCGGCTCGTGCAGCAGATCCAAGTTGTACCGACCTAGTTGTAATTACGCAATGCGTAGGTGCAACATCAGATGGCGCACCTTATGTTGTACAAGTGCCAGCAAAATTTACTGGAACGCTATTTCTCTTCTCGCATGGATACCGACACTTTGTTGATATTCCTGCTGGAATTCCAATAGTCGGTGGCTACACCGTAACTAACACGCCACAACCAGCACCTGGTCGTACCGTGGCAGAGATAACTCAGGTCGCAACCTCGATGTTAGGTAAAGGATATGCAGTTGCAGGTTCTGGCTTTGCTCGTCAAGGTTGGAACGTCGATAGCGGTTTAAAGACCAACGTTGAGTTAATTGCAATCATTAAAAAGCAATTTCCAAAAGTAACCAAGGTAGTTGCTTGGGGCGAATCTCTTGGTGGTTTCATTACCCAAGCGCTCGCTGAAAAGTATCCAACTTTGGTTGATGCTGCGGCGCCGCTTTGTATGGCTGCCGGTTCGGTAGAAGCTGCATTAACTATGGCTGGGGATGCTCTATGGGGCTTGAAGACTTTCTTCGATCCAACAATTGTAGGTAGTAATTATGCGGCTGGCGCCGCGGGTTACGCGCAAGCAATGGGCGATATCGTAAAAGTTCTTACAGTCGCTGGAACTTTACAAGCTTTAATTTCGGCAAACCCAACTGCACCAGCATGGCCAGCAACTTCAACAGTGCCAGCTTCTCTAAAGGCAATTCCATCTCGCTCCGCACTTGTATTAGTCGGAGTGATGTCTGGAGTTCCAACGCAGAGCGCGCACTTTGATAACTCAACAGGTCCTGGCGATCCAACCGCAACTGCATATGTTTCATATGCATCTGCAATCTCACCAGCGCTTGGAACTTTAGAAAATATTGCAACTGCAGCAATTTTGGGCATCATGGCAACTTATGATGTCGAATTGCAAAGTGGTGGCACAGTATTTGATAACACAAAGACTGATTACGCAGCTCGTTTAGGTAGCGATCTTTATACCTATGGTTCTGCGCTAAGTGGCCTTGATGCAGCAAGTGGAATGTTGGCTTACTTAAGCCCACTCAACCCAGCCGCACCTCGTGTTGTCGGTAACCCAGCTGCAATTGCCAAAATGCGCGCATTAGTTTCACATACTGGAAAAATTAATGTGCCAACAATTACCTTAGGTGCGGTTGCAGATAATGCGACCCCAGCAGGTCATGACCAATGGTTAGGTGATCGCGCTGCAGAACAATTAACTGCTGCACGTACCGCTGCTAAAGCTGCTTACTTAACTTCTGGGTCATATACAAAACCAGTAAGTAAGTTCATGAGTATCTGGCAGAAGCCTCCTGCTAAGTACTCTAAGTACACAGCTACTGGAGCTCCTGATACAACACCAGCAGGTGCAAATGGCACCGGCCATTGCAACACCACTCCTGCTCAGAACTTAGCAATTG
>JABMMO010000123.1 GCA_013205455.1 Actinomycetota bacterium | reverse complement strand
GTTCCCAAATCTTTTGCGGCTTTGCGACGCAAATCTTCATATTGCGCACCTTGTAATACGCCAAAAAGTGCTTGATAGGGCTTACCAATCCGAGATTGCGTAAGCGCTTGGTGTTCAGCTAAACAGCGGAGCGCCCAAAGTCGGGTGCGTTCTAATGATTTCTCCTGATATCGGCGGGTGTTATGGAGCGTTGTACATTCATCGAAAGCAAAGATGATGTCTGCGCCAATTTGATGTTGTACTCTCATTGAAACTTCCGGAGTAAACCGATGCATTGAACCATCGAGGTGTGATTTAAAAGTTACGCCTTCATCATCGACATGAGCTAGCCGCTCTTTTTTATCCGCGATAACATCATCAGCTCTAAAAGTATCGGCATCCATGGCGATAACTTTTTTAAACCCGACGCCAAGTGACATAACTTGAAAGCCACCGCTATCGGTAAAAGTTGGTTTATCCCAATTCATAAATTTAGAAAGTCCACCAGCTTCATCCAAAATATCGGAACCTGGTTGCAGGTATAGATGATAAGCATTTGCCAAAAGCGCTTGTGCGCCAAGTTCCTTCATTGATTCTGGAAGTACTGATTTAACTGTGGCCTTAGTTCCCACCGGAATAAAAGCTGGCGTTTTAATTTCACCGTGGGGAGTAGATATAACGCCAGAGCGACCGAGGCGATCACCGCCCGGCTCCGAAATTTCGGAGGAAATTTTAAAAGTGAAAGATTTATCAGCCATTTGGGTTATCTAACCATTACCGTTACCCAATGCGGAAGTTTCGAAAATCCAAATCAGATAAAGGCAACGTTGGTCCGCTAGGAGCTTCATATTGGAAGCTATGGAGCGCAACTGCGATAAGTAATTTAGGGGATGGCGTATCTATGGTCGCCTATCCGTGGCTGGCATCTGCAATTACTCGTTCACCAATTCTGATTGCCCTGGCTGCTGTGGCATCACGTCTGCCCTGGCTGATTTTTACCCTACCCGCAGGAGTGATCACCGATCGCTTTGATCGGAAGAAAATTATTGTCGCGATGGATGCAGCGCGCGGATTTCTAACGGTTTTTGTAGCTGTAATGGTTTATTGGAAAGCGGACTCACTCCCAAAATTAAATGAACTTACTAATATTACTGATCTTGCGACTAATTGGCCACTTTATATAGTCGCGATCACCGCCTCATTTCTCTTTGGTTGCGCTGAAGTTTTGCGCGATAACACAGCGCAAACTTTTATGCCATCAGTTGTAAAAGAAGAGCAACTAGAAAAAGCAAATGGCCAAATGTGGTCGGCAGAGTCGCTGACAAATAGTTTTATTGGGCCACCTCTGGGTAGCTTTTTAATTGCAATCGCAGTATTCGTGCCGTTCTTTTTTGATGCCGCTTCGTTTTTTGTTGCAGTAGCGTTACTTTCGACGATCACCACGATTACAAAACCAATCACAAATGTTGAGAGTGCAAAACCAAAAGTTAAACCAAATTTTCGGGCTGAAATAAAAGAGGGTTTTGATTGGCTCTGGTCTCATGAGCTGCTTCGCCCAATGGCAATAATTCTTGGATCAATGAACGGCATCTCAGCTTTAGTAGGTGCTGCATTTATTTTATTCGCCCAAGAAATCTTGCATACCTCGGTATTAGAATTCGCGATCTTGGGAACTTCAGGTGCGATAGGCGGAATAATCGGCGGAATTTATGGGCCGAAGATTGCGAAAAAAATCGGAAGCGGACCTTCGCTATTTTTAACTCTACTTATTATGCCGATATTTGAAATCGCGATTGGCTTTGTAAGTTCATGGGAAGTGGTCTGGTTGCTCTCCGGCATCACCACTATTTTCGCCGTTCTATGGAACGTAATAACAGTTTCACTTAGACAGAGCATTATTCCCACCCATCTATTAGGGCGAGTAAATAGCGTCTATCGATTCTTTGCTTGGGGGACGATTCCAATTGGCTTATTAATTGGCGGCGGCTTAATAACCTTGATGGAGCACTTCACCTCCAGGGAGTGGGCGCTTAGAATCCCGTACTTCGTAACTGGGGCGCTCGGTTTCATAATTCTGGCCTTTGCAGCCCCGCGCCTTACCACCGCCAAAATCGAGGCGGCTCGCGCCCAATCTAAGTGAAATAACTCGCACTTTAAGCCTAGAAGTAGCGGAGTTCTCATTGCCAAAGTGGGGCAAATTAGGGCAGACTCTCGTCTCCAAAGCAAAATAGCTGGCTGTGGGATCTGTCGACTTTCCACACCATCTTTTATATCCCGTCTATCACTAGGAGAAATAAATGAAGTTAAATCGCCTTATGCGTGCTGCGCTTGCCGTAGTTGCAGCGGCTGGTCTAGCTATCGGAGTGATTGCACCTGCTCACTCTGCTGCGAAGACAACCGTTTCAATTGTGCAAAGTAACGCGCTAACTGGTTTAAACCCAAGCGTTTCTGCGTTCAACTTAACGTTCAACGTTGACGTTGCAACTCTTTCAGGCATGGGTTTTACTTATTATAATAACAAGCCAGAGCTAATTGATAACACTGCCTACGGTTCATACAAAATCGTAAGTAAGAAACCATTTAAAGTTTCATACACTGTTCGTTCTGGTCAAGTTTGGTCAGATGGCACACCAATGAACGCTGTTGATTTATTGCTAAGCCACGTGACCGCAAACGATTCATATTCTGAAATTGCCGGTCTTGGCGATCCTTCAGATGCCCGCACAAAACCTGCGTTTGACTCAGGTGGGTACGGCGGAATTTATGCAGAGAATGTCGTTGGTCAACCAATTCTCTCTGCAAATAAAATGACTGTAACTGTTGAATATGCGAGCCAAGTTCCGGACTGGAAATTACTTGCTCCAGGCCCATCTCCGGTCCATGCTCTTATGTTGATGGCTGAAGGCGAAGACATGCTACAAAGCGTTGCTAAAAGCAATGCCGCTCGTGAGCGCTTCTTGAAGGCTTTCACTACCTATAACACAGCAACTTTGAAGAAGATCGGAAAAGTATGGTCGACTTCATACAACATCAATACAGTTGATGAATCCACAAACCCATTGCTTCTAGTTGGCAATGGCCCATTCATGGTAAAGACCGCTGTGCCAAATGGCGCAGTAACTATGGTTCGTAACCCTAAGTACACATCCGGCCCAAAGGTTAAAGCCTTAAAGACCGTTGTTTTCAAGGTTATTGGCGATGGAACTGCTGCTGCACAAGCACTTAAAAACGGTGAAATTGATATTTATGCTGGTCAACCAACAGGTGACGCAGTTAACCAATTAAAGGCAATGGCTCCAGCTGTAAAGATCATCGGCGGCGACCAAGCTGTTTATGAGCACGTAGATATCCGTACCGGAACTGCTTTCGGTACAACTGATACCTATAACGGTGTTTTCGCAGGCAATAGCCAAAAGGCGCTTGACCTACGTACCGCCGTGCTACTTGCTTGGCCACGTGAAGAAATCATGGAGAAGATTGTTAGACCAATTAACTCATCTGCTCAATTGATGAACTCATTGATGTACTTCAATGCCGAGCCTGGTTACAAAGACCTTATTGCGAAGTCTGGCGTAAACAAGTTCACTGAAGGTACTCAAGCTTCACGTAATGCTAAGGCGCTTGCCTTAGTTAAGAAGTACTACCCAGAAGCAACTGCTACAAATCCTGTAGTGAAAATCAAGTTGCTCTTCGGACAACCTTCAAACGTGCGTCGTGTTGCAGAAGCTGCGTTAGCTAAGGCATCTGTTGCACAAGCTGGATTCGACATGGATGTAGCTCCAACTTCTGGTTGGTCAAGCTTCTTGGAGAGCGCTAAGTATGACTTGTCATTCTTTGCTTGGGTAAAATCTGCATTATTGCAACGTGGAAACGTTGGAACATATCAAGAGCAGAATTACCAAGGCTACTCAAACCCAGAGATCGAAAAGATCTACACTGAGTTAAATGGCAAACTATTAACAGCGGCAGAGATCGCAGATCGATTCCTCAAGGTTGAAACTATCTTGATGAGAGACGCTATATCTCTTCCTATCTTCCAACACCCATCTGTGACTGGCGTAACTGCCAAGCTCATGGGTGTGGCACCATCACCATTGTCACCAAACTTAGTTTGGAACGTATGGGATTGGTACTTCACAGCCTAAGTTCGGAAACAGGTAGGCAAAATTCCGCTCAAAACTGAGCGTAATTTTTAAAAGGAGTGGCATCCAGGGAAACTTGGGTGTCACTTCTTTTTGAAATATGGTTAAACTTTGGGTGGTTTTGATTTAGATTTTAGGTTGAAAGGGGCGTGATGTTTGCTTATATTGTAAGACGGTTAGGCATCATCGTTGTCACCCTTTTCGGCTCTAGTTTTATTCTCTATAACTTAGCCGCACTTTCTGGTGATCCACTTGAGGGTTTACGTACTTCCCAAGATCCAAATGTGAAACAACAAATCATCGCACTCACCCGTCAATTGCAATTAGATTTGCCACCACCAATTCGTTACTTTTATTGGCTTAAAGGAATTCTGGGTGGGCTGGTAGGAGATATTAATTTTGGCATGACCCGAACTGGCCAGCCAGTAATCGATCAAATTGCCCTTGCGGTTCCAACCACGCTTCGGTTAGTTTCAGCCGCAACGGTTTTGGCAATAGTTTTTGGCATCTCGATCGGCATCATTACTGCCCTTCGCCAATATTCACGCTTTGACTATGCGATGACATTCGTTTCATTCCTACTCTTCTCACTACCTATTTTCTGGGTCGCAGTGCTTCTCAAAGAATACTTAGCCATTCAATTTAATGATTTTCTGGGCGAGCCAACCATCACTCCGCAATGGATATTTTTTGCCAGCGTCTTTAGTGGAATTTTCTGGGCGGCGATTATCAGCGGGAGCCGAGCTCGCGTTTTTGCAATATTTGGAATCGCTGGAACCTCAACGGCGGCCCTCTTGTCATATTTATCTGCCACCAAATGGTTTGCTAACCCCGGCTTTGGCCCAATCGTTCTATTCGGGCTAGCAGTCGGGATTGCATTCGGTGTTACTTATATTTCTACCGGGTTGGGCAATAGCGCTGCTTTGAAATCGGCGCTAGCAATGGCGGTTATAACTTTGATTCTGTACTACCCGAATCAATGGTTATTTGGCGTTAGCAATAAGAAGTTAGTTTATTTACTTATGATAATTGCGTTATTTGTAGTATCTGGCTTAGTCCCAATGCTATTTTCGAAAATTGACCGTGGTCCAATTATCCGAACATCGATACTTTCCGCTTTTTTAATGGGCTTTTTAACCGTGGTAGATAAATTGATGCAAACTTGGAAGCCATATATGGAGACCGATGCGGTTTATTTCCGACCAGTCCCAACAATTGGTCAAGTTAATCCACTTTTAGAACCCGGTAATTTTTGGATTAATTTTCTAGATATTTTGGTTCATCTATTCTTGCCAACAACCGCTCTTCTCTTAATTTCATTTGCCGGCTACGTACGTTTTTCACGCGGAACGCTGTTAGAAGTTTTAAGTCAGGATTATATTCGGACTGCACGCGCTAAAGGATTAACTGAGCGAACTGTCATAATGCGCCACGCATTTAGAAATACCATGATTCCATTAACCACAATTATGGTCGTAGACGTTATGTCGGTTATTGGCGGTGCGATTATTACTGAAAGAATTTTTGGCTGGATCGGAATGGGAACGTTATTCAATCAAGCAATTGGCTCTTTTGATTTAAATCTTTTGATGGGGGTTTTTCTTTTGACCGGCTTCCTCGGAGTAAGTGCAAACTTAGTTGCTGACTTACTTTACTCAACGCTAGATCCGCGGGTTCGTTCTGGGGCAGGTAAGAAATGATATTCAAGCGGAAGCAGAAAGTGGTCGAGAATTTAGCTGAAGCTAATGAAAACGCGATCTTTAATAAAGAGACTGAAGGCTTGAGCCAAGGCCAAATAGTTTTCCGGCGCTTTATCCGCCATAAAGCTGCGATGATTTCGGTCTTTGTATTATTTTCTTTAATTATGATTGTCTTTACTTCGTCAGGCATAAAAATCGGCCCATTCAGCATCTCAGGCTGGTGGCCTTATAAATTTGATCAACTTCTAGATCTTCGCAAAGAAGGGTGTCCGCCCGAAATTGTTGGCTGTCCAACTTTGGACATGATGCCCTCGATTATAGATGGCACCAGCATGGGCTTAGGAGTGCATCCATTTGGCCAAGACGATATCGGCCATGATTATTTTGCGATGGTAATGCGAGGTGCCCAACGTTCTATCCTAGTAATGCTTGTCATTGGATTCCTTGGCGGCTCAATCGGAATTGTGGTTGGCTCAATATCTGGGTACTTCCGTGGTTGGGTCGATGCGCTATTAATGAGATTGACTGACTTCGTTATCACTATCCCAACAATCGTCATCGGTTCGGTTGTGGGTTACCACTTTGGAAATCTCGGCGTTGGATTTCTAGCTTTCTACTTGGGTATTTTCGCCTGGACCGGGCTCTCTCGATTAGTGCGGGGAGAATTTCTAAAATTGCGTGAAATGGAATTCGTGGATGCGGCTCGAGTAGCTGGCGCAAGTAATCGTCGAATCATTTTCAAACACATTCTGCCGAATGCGGTTGGAATCATTATCGTTTCAATAACCTTGTTGATGTCCGGCGCAATTTTGCTTGAGACCGCCCTTTCGTATTTAGGCTTTGGTGTGGTTGCCCCAGATGTTTCGCTCGGCTCGCTAATTAGCCAATTCCAAGATTCATTCACAATTCGACCATGGCTCTTCTGGTGGCCTGGCCTATTTATCATCACGATTGCGCTCTCAATTAACTTTATCGGCGATGGTCTTCGCGATGCCTTCGATCCGCGCCAACGCCGCCGGTTGAGCAAGAAAGATAAAGCAGCTTCACGCGATCAAGCCAAAATTGCGGCGGCGAGCAACTAATGGCCTTAAAATCGAAAAACAATAAGCAGCGCGCAAACCGCAAAGTTTGCAATCACGAGCGCAATTCCGCTGGTATTGCTAATCACTTGGCTCTCGATCCGCGCCGGGTTTCCGCTTTTATTGAAAGCTTCCAATCTAATCCGCGCGAGTTGAACCGCTACGCCAGAATAAGAACGTGGGGATTCGCCGGGACGGATATTGGTAACGCTATTAAGTTTGAGGCCGCGCAATTCGCTCGGATGAATCGATCTAGCGTGGTATCGACCAGGAGTCTGCGCCGCCCAGGCGTTAATTCGCTTGGTGCCGACTTCGATATACATCGTGTACATGGCATGAATTTCGTCAACGAGGTGCCAACCAACTGTGATTTCTTGATGGGGGTTAGTGATTTTTATACCCTCGTCAAAAAAAGTAATTTTCGGGACCAGAAAAATCAAGCGCGCAAATTGAGCGATCAAGATTGCCCAAGCTATCGAAGTGATTTTGTTATGTACCGTGGCGCTCGAACTGAAAAAACTCGAAGCGGCCATGCCGAAACAGAGCGTATAAATACTGATCGCCATAAAAACATTACTTCTAGGTCGATAGATCTCCGGGTTGCTCACCTCGCAATGTTCTCACGAAAGGCTGCATGATGTCCGAGCCAATCCTAAAAGTTAAAGATTTCACTGTTGAATTTTGGGTAGATGGAGTTTGGTATCCAGCTGCCGTAAATATGAATTTCCAAATCGCGCCAGGTGAAGTTCTTGCCATCGTTGGCGAGTCAGGTTCTGGTAAATCCACTACCGGCATGGGCTTAATGAGTCTGCTGGCTTCAAATGCGCGAATGTATGGCAGCGTGCAAGTAAAAGGCCATGAAATGATTGGCGCGAAATCATCGGTTTTGCGTAAGTATCGCGGTAAAGAAGTTGCCTATATTTTTCAAGAGCCAATGACTGCGCTAAATCCGGTATACACAATCGGGTTCCAAATTGTAGAAACGCTCCGTACCCATTTTGATATGGGGCCACACCAAGCCAAAGATCGCGCGATCGAATTATTAACTTTGGTTGATATTCCAAATCCAGCTGGCTCTTTCAATAAGTATCCGCACCAACTCTCTGGCGGCCAACGTCAACGTGCCATGATTGCGCAAGCGCTCGCGTGCGATCCAGGGCTACTAGTAGCCGATGAACCGACTACCGCTCTAGATGTAACGGTACAAGCAGAAATTCTAGATTTGATGCGTGGCTTAAAAGATAAATTGAACTCGGCGATTTTGCTCATTACTCACGATATGGGCGTTGTTGCAGATATGGCTGATGAAATATTAGTTATGAAGGATGGCTTAACTGTCGAACACGGCACCGCCGACCAAATCTTTAATCGACCATCACATCCATATACCAAGGAGCTATTAGCTGCAGTTCCTAAGCTCGGAACTAGCGCAAAACGAATCCTAAAGGCCGACCCAAGTAAGGGCATCGCTCCTGTTTTAAATTTAGAAAATGTAACTATTGAATATCCAAAGCGTGGTCGAATTCCGGCGTTTACTGCGGTAAAAGAATTTAATCTCCAGATATTCCCAGGCGAAATTGTTGGCTTAGTAGGAGAGTCTGGTTCGGGTAAGACCACAGTAGGTCGGGCTGCTATCGGATTACTTCCAATCAAAGAAGGCAAAATTGAAATCGTTGGAACCGATATTTCACATGCCACCCAGAAAGACCTTTTTGCGATTCGCCGCCATACTGGAATTGTTTTCCAAGATCCGGCTAGCTCATTAAATCCTCGCCTTCCAATTGGTGAAAGCATCGGCGAACCAATCTTTTTGGCGGGGCTAGCAAAAGGTGAATCGCTAAATACGATGATTGAAGATTTACTTGATCAAGTAGAACTTCCACGCAGTTACCGCAATCGATACCCACACGAGCTCTCTGGTGGCCAACGGCAACGCGTCGGTATCGCACGCGCGCTCGCGCTAACTCCAGACCTTTTAATCGCTGACGAGCCAACCTCAGCCCTTGATGTATCGGTTCAAGCTCGCTTCTTGGATTTATTGCAAGATTTACAAGATAAATTGAAGTTTGCCTGTCTTTTTATTAGCCATGACTTAGCGGTGGTCGACATTTTGACCCACCGAATTGCCGTTATGCAAGATGGCCGATTAGTTGAAGTAGGCGAGCGAGATCAGATTTTGAAGCATGCAAAAGATCCATATACCCAACGCTTAATTGCAGCAGTTCCAGTGCCAAATCCAGCCGAGCAGAAAATTCGGCGCGAAGCTAGATTGGCCGCAGCTAAAAAGTAGTTGATTCAACTTTCAACTAAATCACTTCTGCTCTACCCTTGAGATATGGCAATTAAATCAACCAACCCGCGTTGGTTAAATCCGCGCGAGATGAAGGCTTGGCGCTCTTACATAATCGCATCAAGGCGGTTATTGGAAGCACTTGATTCCGACTTGGTTGGCCATGATTTATCAATGGCAGATTATGAAGTGCTCGCACAATTAAGTGATGCACCAAATCGACGGATGCGAATGAGTGAGTTAGCTGAATTAGCGATGCTCTCTAAATCGCGACTTTCACATCGAATGAAAGTTATGGAAAAAGCTGGCTGGGTTCGCCGCGAACTTTGTAGTGAAGATAAACGTGGTTCGTGGGCAACTATGACTGATAAAGGCTTTAAAGCCATTGTCGCCGCCGCGCCTTGTCATGTAGATAGCGTGCGTAAGCGATTTTTAGATCAGATATCAATTAAGGAGCAGGCGGAGCTAGCTGGAATATTTAGCCACTTGACGGAAGAGCTTCGCGAACAATATAAAACTGAAAATTAATCTAGGCATTAAATAAAAAAAGACCCGGCGCTTTCGCGTCGGGTCTTTTTAGAAAGACGGGCTTACTTTGCAGCAGCCTTTTTACGACGACGACGCTTTGGGGCAGCCTTCTTAGCAGCAGCCTTTTTACGACGCTTTGGTGCTGCTTTCTTAGCAGCAGCCTTTTTACGACGCTTTGGTGCTGCCTTCTTAGCAGCAGCCTTTTTACGACGACGCTTTGGTGCTGCCTTAGCAACAGCCTTTTTACGACGACGCTTTGGTGCTGCTTTTTTAACAGCAGCTTTCTTACGACGCTTTGCAGCCACGTAGATCTCCTATCGGAATGGTTCGATCCGTCACCGAACCTGTTCAAGGCATAGCCTGACAGTATTTGGCAAAAGATTCCACTATTTTGCATAAATAATGCAGTGCGTGTCGCAATTGGTTTTTTAAAAATAATGTGCATTTGCAAGAAAAATAATTGAAAAAAGTTCCACTTTTCATGCGTAAAAAGTTAGTTTTTACGAAAAATCGACATTTTTGCGAAAAATGTTACCTAAATTAACGCACCAGTAATATAAAAATATTTTTAAATATTTCCCGATTTTTGACGTTTTTTCGCCGCTTCGACTGCAAATTCGTTACTTCTAACATCATAGCGACGAAAGGTTGGCATCGCCGCTGAAATTGAAAAGACAAAGGCGATGCATAACATCCCTCCTCCTACAACTGAAGTTCTAAGTGATGTTGCAGCAGCCATGCCACCTGCTCTGGCTTGGCCACCAAGTGGACCTACGGAGTAAGAAAGTAATTCAATGCCTGCCATCCGACCGCGAAGTTCATCTGGAATGGATTGATTCCAAATGGCGGCTCGGAAAAGTGCGCTAACCATATCGGATGCGCCAGCTAATACTAAGAATAATAAGATTACTGGTAGCGAATTTGTCACACCCGCTAGCGTTATTGCCACCCCCCAACCAAGTGCCGCAATTGCAATGGCGCGACCGTGGTGCGGATAGTTTCTGATCCAGCCACTAGTTAAAGTTACGAAAGTTGCACCTATAGTTCCCGCTGCATAGAAGAATCCGAGAGCCCAAGGCGCACCAACTTGATCCGCCCAAAATGGAAAGAGCGCAGTTGGCATCGCAAAGAACATGGCGGCTAAATCAACTAAGTAAGTTCCCAGCAAATCTTTCCGATTGACTGCGTATCGGAGCCCCTCCACCAAACTTGCAAATGAAGGTGGTGCTGCGTTGACTGAAGGCGGGATATTCCGAACTTTATATAAGAAAATTAGCGCGATTACGAAGGTAATTACATCGAGCAGATAGCCATAGGTGGCGCCGTAGTTGGAAATGACGATTCCAGCGACTGCTGGAGCCACAATTACCCCAAATTGCCCGCGTAAACTCATTAAAGCGCTAGCGCTGGGCAGATCATCATGACTGACGATCCTGGGCAAGATTGCATCCATGCTGGGTCGTTGCAATCCATTAAGTGCGGCGAAAGTGCCGGCCACGATGTAGATGAGCACCAAATTCGGGTTTGGCAACATGGAATTGCCAAGTAGAAGTAGAGTCATAATCAGCGCCGCAAACTCGGTCGCCCAAACCATTTTCTTTCGGTCAACTGCATCGGCTAAGACGCCACCGTAGAGTCCGAAAACGATTAACGGCACAAGTTCAACAATGCCCATTAGCCCGACTGCTAAAAAGGAATGGGTTAACTCTTTAATTTGAAAGGGGAGCGTTACATAAGTAATCATCGAGCCAAAATAGGTTACTAAACCGGCACTCCAAAGGTTTCGGAAATCGCGATATTTTCGCAGTGGCGAAATGTCTATCGCGAATTTTTTAATGAAAGGTTTCTTTCTCTCCCGGGAAGGTTCCTGATTCTACGTCGCTGGCCCACTCACTTACAGCAGCGGTCATTTCGGCACGTAAGTTTCGATATGCCCGGGCAAATTTTGGTGGGTTTATCGTGATCCCCATTAAGTCAGTCCAGACCAGTACTTGCGCATCACAATCTTTGCCCGCGCCAATTCCGATAGTAGGAATCGATAATTCCGCGGTTATTTGCGCAGCCAATTCTGCTGGGATCAACTCAAGGACTATCGCAAAACAACCCGCAGCTTGAATTGCTTTTGCATCTGCAAGAATTTTCACACCATCGCCATTTCGACCTTGCACTTTAAAACCACCGAGCGCGTTTACCGATTGCGGGGTCATGCCAAGATGCCCCATTACTGGTATTCCAGCGGCCACCAAAGTTTTTATCTGTTCCGTAACTCGGGCGCCACCCTCGAGTTTTACGGCGTGAGCTTTTGCTTCCTTGAGAAACCTAATTGAAGTAGATAGCGCTAACTCGGGGCTCGCCTCATAGGATCCAAACGGGAGGTCAGCAACAACTAACGCTTTTTCTGAGCCACGAACTACAGCGCGGGCCAGTGGAATTAATTCATCGACAGTTACCGGAATCGTGTTCTCCTCACCAAGGAAATTATTTCCGGCGCTATCACCAACTAAGAGGAGTGGGATGCCGGCGCCATCAAAAATCGAAGCGGTCATAGATTCGTAAGCAGTGAGCATCGCCCACTTCTTCCCGCTCTTTTTCCAGGCGGCTAAATCGGCAATCGTGTAACGGCTCATCAGAAATTCCCTTCATCCTCGAGGCCGATATGGTCCCCGGGTTTATGGAACGTGCGGATTAATTGTATCGAGATACTCTTGAACGGTGAATACCGCGATCGGACCGATTCGAATTGGGTTAGCCCAAGTCAACCCGACCGTTGGCGACCTGTCGGAAAATCGCGAGTTAATTCTTAAATTCGCTCGTCATGCAAAATCGGGCGGCGCTCATATTGTGCTCTTCCCGGAGATGGTCCTAACTGGATATCCAGTTGAAGATTTAGCGATGCGTCCCTCGTTCCGAGATGGTTCGCGCCGCGCAATTAATGAGTTAGCGCTCGCGCTAGCTGAGTCCGAATTTGAAGATTTAGTTTCAGTCGTTGGGTATTTAGATGAAAGCGAGAGCGGATCTCCGCAGAACGCGATAGCCATCATTTATCGCGGTGAGATCAAAGCGAGATATATAAAGCACCATCTCCCAAATTATGGTGTCTTTGATGAGTTTCGAAATTTCACGCCGGGCAACAAATCTTTAATCGCAAGAATTCATGGCATTGATGTTGGTTTTGCAATCTGTCAAGATATTTGGGAAGACGGTGGCCCAGTTGCGGAATTAGCAAACCGAGGCGCTGGCTTATTGTTGGTGCCAAATGGCAGTCCTTATGAAAAGGCTAAAGATGATAAAAGATTGGAACTAGCCAGTCGCCGAGCCCGCGAAGTTGGGGCGCCACTTGTTTATGTAAATATGGTTGGCGGCCAAGATGATTTAGTTTTCGACGGTGATTCAATAGTGGTAGATGCTGGCGGAAAATTGATCGCGCGGTCACCACAATTTGTGGAGGGTTTAGCGCTGGTAGATCTCGAGGCGCGGTTGGGCTCGGCTGATCCGGATTTAGTAATCACGGATATTCCAATTGCAAAGTATGAAAAATTAAAAATTGGCAAAATTGTGGCACTCGATACTTATGGCGAAATTTGGGAAGCCTTAGTTTTAGGGCTAAAAGATTATGTAACTAAAAATGGCTTTAAGAGCGTTGCACTTGGCCTATCAGGTGGAATTGATTCTGCGTTAGTCGCAGCAATTGCAGTTGATGCACTTGGTCCGCAGGCTGTCCACGCGATCGCCTTACCGAGTCGTTATTCCTCAACTCACTCGCTAGAGGATGCGCTGGCGTTAGCGTTAAACACCGGGTTGAACTATCGAGTGATTTCGATCGAGCCTATGGTTGCTGCCTATTTGAACTCGATAACTCTTGATGGGTTAGCGGAAGAGAATTTGCAAGCGCGAGTTCGCGGCACCACCTTGATGGGGCTATCGAATCAAGAGGGTCATTTAATTTTGGCAACTGGAAATAAATCTGAGTTGGCGGTTGGGTACTCAACGCTTTATGGCGATGCAGTTGGCGGTTTTGCGCCGATTAAAGATATTTTTAAAGTTGATGTATGGAACCTCGCTAAATGGCGAAATGATCAAGCGATTAAGCGCGGTGAAACACCACCGATTCCAACTAACTCAATTTCGAAAGAACCGAGCGCTGAACTTCGTCTGGGACAGAAAGATTCTGATTCGCTCCCGGAATACCCAATCCTCGACCAAATTCTCGCAATCTATATTGAGAAAGCTGGCAGCGTGGATGCAATCGTTGCGGCTGGATTCGATCGAGCTTTAGCGGAGAAAGTAATCTTGATGGTCGATCGCGCAGAATTTAAACGGCGCCAATATCCGCCTGGGCCAAAAGTTACTTCGTTAGCATTTGGAAAAGACCGCAGATTGCCGATGACTTCGCATTGGCGGGAATCTCGTTAACTTGCGAATCGTTCGCAAGTTGCTGATATCAGAACCTTCGCTAAAATTAGACCATGTTGAAAATCGTTACGTGGTTCTTTACTCGCCGCATCGTGATCGATCTTCATCGCGCTAATTCTTGCGCTTGCTAACTTTTTAGATTTGCCAACCTGGTGGTTGCGCACCGTGATCTCAAAGCTCTCCGCATATTTAAATTAAAATCCCAAAATCCTAGAAATGGAAAATCATGAAGGTTTATAACGACATTACAGAAATTTATGGAAACACCCCACTAGTAAGACTTAATCGCATGATGGATGGGGCCGCGGCTACCGTTTATGCAAAGTTAGAGTTCTACAACCCAACCAGCACTGTGAAAGATCGACTTGCAATTGCGATGGTTGATGCAGCTGAAAAGAGCGGTGCGTTAAAGCCAGGCGGCACAATTGTTGAGGCGACATCCGGCAATACCGGAATAGCGCTAGCAATGGTCGGTGCAGCGCGTGGCTACAAAACCATTTTGACGATGCCAGATTCAATGTCGAAAGAGCGACGTACCTTATTAAAAGCTTTCGGCGCGGAGTTGGTTTTAACGCCAGCAAAAGATGGAATGCGCGGTGCGGTCGCCAAATCAGAAGAACTTGGCGCAAACGGCGCAGTATTAGTAAGACAATTTGAGAACGAAGCTGGTCCGGAGATTCACCGAAAAACAACGGGCACTGAAATTTGGCGCGACCTTGATGGCAAGGTAGATGCGGTCGTTGCGGGAATTGGAACTGGCGGCACGATAACTGGGGTTGGCCAATATCTGCGGGAGAAAAATCCAGATATCAAAATATTCGCAGTCGAACCATTTGCTTCATCAATTTTAAATGGTGGCGCACCTGGCGGGCATCCGATTCAAGGAATTGGGCCGAACTTCATTCCGCAAGTATTAGATACCAAAATTTATAACGAAGTCTTAGATGCAACAGCTGACGATGCCGTGAAATATGCGCGTCGCGCTGCAACCGAAGAAGGAATTTTAGCTGGCATATCTTCGGGGGCTGCGCTTTGGGCAACATCTGAAATAGCAAAACGCCCAGAATTTGCCGGTAAAACTATTGTGGTAATAATTCCATCATTTGGCGAGCGATATCTTTCTACAATTCTTTATCAAGATTTAATGGATGCGTAATGTAAATGATTAAGCGATTCTTTGAAGATATTGATGTTGCGTTAACTCGCGACCCGGCAGCGCGTAATCGAATAGAAGTGGCGCTCGCTTATCCCGGCGTGCATGCACTTTGGGCGCATCGCGTTTCACATTTTCTCTGGAACCACCGACTTAAATTAATCGCGCGCGTTCTATCTAATTGGTCAAGAAGTGCAACCGGAATTGAGATTCATCCTGGTGCAAAGATTGGGCGACGATTTTTTATTGATCACGGCATGGGCGTTGTAATCGGGGAGAGTGCCATCATCGGTGATGATGTAATGCTTTATCACGATGTAACGATCGGGGCCCGTGGTTATGATTTGGGTAAGCGCCACCCAACCTTGAAAAACGATGTAATTGTTGGAGCTGGCGCAAGAATCCTTGGCAATATAACGATCGGCGAACATGCGGTAATTAGCGCTAATTCGGTGATCTTGAAGGATGTAGTCGCTCGAAGCGAGCGGGATGCTTCCGAACTTTTCATGATTTAACATGGTTGTAACGCGGCTTTGGCATTATGGCTGCCATGTCCCCAGCAGATAGCCAACTCCAAAAGCAAGAAGAGTTTGTAATTAGAACTCTGGAAGAGCGCAACATTAGATTTGTCCGGCTTTGGTTTACTGATGTACTCGGTTTCTTGAAATCTGTTGCGATTGCGCCACCAGAGCTAGAGAATGCTTTTGCAGAGGGTATTGGATTTGATGGTTCCGCAATTGAAGGTTTTGCGCGAATTACTGAAGCGGATATGTTGGCAAAACCAGATTCTGCAACTTTCTCAATTCTGCCATGGCGAACTGAAGCACCTGGAGCAGCGCGAATGTTCTGCGATATCGCGATGCCAGATGGCACACCATCGCCGGCAGATCCGCGTAATGTTTTACGCAGAACTTTAAATAAAGCAGCAGAAATGGGTTACACCTGTTACACCCATCCAGAAATTGAATTCTTCTTATTTAAATCTGCTCCCGTAAAAGGTGAAGCCCCAATTCCAGTAGATCAGGGTGGATATTTTGATCACACACCTGCTGTAGTTGGTCATGATTTCCGACGTCAAGCAATTACGTTGTTAGAAGAGATGGGAATTTCAGTTGAATTTAGCCATCATGAAGGCGGCCCTGGTCAACAGGAAATTGATTTGCGCGATGCCGATGCGCTAACAACTGCAGATAACATAATGACTTTCCGTCATGTAATTAAGGAAGTTGCGCTAGATCAAGATTTCTATGCATCATTTATTCCAAAGCCATTTACCGATCACCCTGGAAGTGGAATGCATACCCACGTCTCACTATTCCACGGCGAAGAGAATGCCTTTTACGATGCAAAAGCTGAATTCAACTTATCTAACGTTGGTCGCTCATTCATCGCAGGCATTTTGACACATGCTGCTGAAATCACCGCCGTTACAAATCAATGGGTTAATTCTTATAAGCGATTACATGGTGGCGGTGAAGCGCCGGCACTAGTTAATTGGGGCCCAAGTGATCGCGGTGCGCTAGTTAGATTGCCGATGTACAAACCTGGGAAAGAGAACTCAACTCGAATTGAATTTAGATCACCAGATTCAGCCTGCAATCCATACCTTGCGTTTGCGGTAATGATTGCAGCTGGCTTAAAAGGTATTGAAGCGAAATACGAACTTAAGAGTTCCAGCGATTTGGTTTCACTCCCAACTAATTTAAATGAAGCGATCAAGGCGATGGAAAAGAGCGAATTAGTTCGAGAAACTTTAGGGGAGCACGTTTTTGAGTATTTTCTCCGCAATAAGCGGGCCGAATGGGCCGAGTATCGCCGCCAAGTAAGTGCCTATGAACTCGACCGATATTTGCCAGTCCTCTAGTTAGAGCGTTTCTCCACAACCATTCTTGACACACATAATTGTGTGCCACATAATTATCCCATGTTTACATTAGCTATTTTTTGGTTATGGAGTACCTCTTCGCGAAATCAGCTCGTAAACATAAAATCGGTCGAGCTCACGCACTTTTTGTCATTGCAAAAAATGCACCAGTTGAATTTGCGGCGCTTGCCGGCAAATCACCTCGACTTTACTGGATTGGCCAAGATTCAAGAGGAGTTGAGCTGGAAATCATCGGTGTTCAACTCGAATCTCAAATATTAATTATTCATGTAATGCCCAGAAATTTTCGAAGAATTAAAAGAAGGAGAAGTAATGAAAAAGGCTAAGAAAAAAATAACTGCTCGATATATAGACTTAGATAAAGAAATAATTTTTGATAAAAGTGGCAGCAGAATTACAGAATCTCGAGCCAGAAGCATAAGTCAAGAGGTTCTAAATGAAGTGGTGGGCCGGCCCTCGCTCACTGGGGCAGGGAAGGAATCTCCTGAAATTAAGGCCAGAGTTCCGCTTAAGTTAAAGAAGAGTTTGTTGCTGGAGGCGAAACGGCAAGGTAAAACCAGCTCCGAGCTGATTCGAGAAGCGTTAGAGAAATTTTTGCGTAGCGCATAAATGCGCGATAACCTTTAGCCATGTTGCGCAGCGAGTTATTAATCGGATCCGTGCTACTTCGCGGACTCCTCCTTCGCTGCCGCGACGGGGCCAAATAACCGGTCCCTCGTCGCGGGGTTTGGCTACGCCGGTAATAAACCCAACCCGCGAATGGAGCAAGAAATGAATTTTCCGCCACAAAGTCCAAGTTCAATGCCAGTAAATCGTTATTCAAGTTTTATCCCGGTAGATCTAAAAGATCGTACTTGGCCAACAAAACAGATGAAGTACGCACCGCAATGGTGTTCGGTTGATCTGCGCGATGGTAATCAAGCCTTAATTGATCCGATGGATGCCAGCCGTAAATTGGCGATGTTCACGCTGTTAGTGAAGATGGGTTACAAAGAGATTGAAGTTGGTTTTCCGTCAGCAAGTCAGACAGATTTTGATTTTGTACGAAAAATTATTGATGATGGTCTAATTCCCGATGATGTAACGATTCAAGTATTAACCCAAGCTCGCGATCAATTAATTCGCCGTACCTATGAATCGATCAAAGGTGCTAAACAAGCGGTAGTTCATCTTTATAACTCAACTTCAACTTTGCAGCGCCGAGTAGTTTTTGGCCAAGATAAAGAAGGCATTAAGAAGATTGCAACTGATGGCGCAAAACTATGCCTTGAATTACGAAATACAGTTCCAGGAACTTTAGTTTCTTTTGAATACTCACCAGAATCTTTTACCGGTACCGAGTTAGATTTTGCGCTCGAAGTTTGCAATGCGGTAAACGATATTTGGCAGCCAACCCCTACTTGGAAATCAATTATAAATTTACCTGCGACCGTCGAAATGGCTACCCCAAATGTTTACGCAGATTCAATCGAATGGATGCATCGAAACCTTAAATATCGTGACAGCGTAGTTTTAAGTTTGCATCCGCATAATGATCGCGGTACTGGTGTTGCAGCAGCAGAACTTGGTTATCTAGCTGGTGCAGATCGAATAGAAGGAACGTTATTTGGAAATGGTGAGCGGACCGGAAACGTCTGTTTAGTAACGTTGGGCTTAAATTTAATGAGCCACGGCATTGACCCAATGATTGATTTCGCTAATATTCCAGAGATTCGGAGAACTGTTGAATATTGCAACCAACTGCGCGTGCCAGAACGTCATCCATACGGTGGTGATTTAGTTTTCACCGCATTCTCCGGTTCGCATCAAGATGCGATCAAAAAAGGTTTGGAACATTTAGAAGTTGATGCCGCTAAGGCTGGCAAAAAGATTGATGAATTTATTTGGGCGGTGCCATATTTACCAATCGATCCAAAAGATATTGGGCGAACTTATGAAGCAGTTATTAGAGTTAACAGCCAATCCGGCAAAGGTGGCGTTGCATACGTAATGAAGAGTGAACATCAACTCGAATTACCGCGTCGCTTGCAAATTGAATTTAGCCAAGTTATCCAAGCCAAGACCGATAACGAAGGTGGCGAAGTTCTAGCAGATGCGATGTGGAATATTTTCGTTGATGAATATTTGCCTAGCGATGATAATCGTTGGGGAAGATTTAGAATCCAATCGCTAACTCAAACTTCTTCACCAGAAAAAGGTAATGAGCTAACGGTAAATATTTTAGATTCTGGAAAGCCGTTGACGTTAACTGGCCAAGGTAACGGTCCGATTTCAGCATTCTGTCATTTAATGCAGGCACACGGCGTAGATGTCCAAGTTGCGGATTACTATGAACATGCGATGTCTGCTGGTGGGGATGCCAACGCTGCTGCATATTTAGAGTGCACCATCAGCGGCGGCACCTATTGGGGAGTTGGGATCGACCCAAGCACCACAACGGCATCACTTAAAGCCGTTGTGTCGGCGGTAAATCGCGCGCTTCGCTAGTTCTACTCGTTACGGTGTGCCCGTGGCGCTATATCGAGATCATGCGGTTATTTTGCGCACGCAAAAATTGGGTGAAGCTGATCGCATCATCACCTTATTCACTAAAGAGCATGGTCGGGTTCGCGCTGTTGCGAAAGGTGTTCGGCGCACAAAATCTAAATTTGGCGCTCGATTAGAGCCAGGAAGTCATATAGATATTCAGTTATATACCGGAAAAACTTTTGACATAGTTACCCAAGTTGAGAGTATCGAAAATTACGGCGACACCATTTCGCAAGATTATCAGAAGTGGACAATTGCCAACGCAATATTGGAAGCTGCGGAACGATTTACCAATAACGAACATGAGCCTGCGCTACAGCAATTTTTATTAGTAGTTGGTTCGCTAAAAGCGTTAGCCCACGAATCACATGATGCATCACTAATTCTTGATGCTTATCTACTTCGCTCGCTTTCAGTAGCGGGCTTTGCACCATCAATGACAATATGTTCAAGATGCGAAGCACCTGGGCCACATAAATATTTCTCCTTAATTGGTGGCGGATCAGTATGTGTTGATTGCAAACCATCAGCATCGGCGACACCAGCAGTCGAGACTTTAGACTTAATGTCAGATTTATTAACTGGTAAATGGGAAGGCGCTGACAAGAGTGAACTTAGATACCGCCGCGAAGCGTCTGGTTTAATCGCTGCATATTTGCAATGGCATTTGGAGCGTGG
>JABMMO010000122.1 GCA_013205455.1 Actinomycetota bacterium | reverse complement strand
GCTTTCGAATCGATAGTAGTTTGAGTGCCAATCACACCAACTTTGCCACTTCTAGATGCGGAAACCGCGCGCCGTACTGCAGGTTGAATTACTTCAACAACTGGAACTGAGTAACGTTCGCGCGCATCCCGTAGCATTGCAGCGCTTGCGGTATTACATGCAATCACAATTGCTTTGACACCGGATTCGACGAGTTGATCCATAATTTCTAATGCGAACGATCTAACTTCAGCTAGCGGCCTAGGGCCATATGGCGCTCGCGCGGTATCGCCAACATAAAGTATTGATTCGTTGGGCAATTGATCGATTACTGCTCGCGCAACCGTTAAGCCGCCAACCCCAGAATCAAAGATCCCAATCGGAGCATCTGGGTTGGCCATATCGGTAGCCTACCTTTCAAGCACCATCGGCTATTTTGTTGCCAAAATGTTATAAATCATGGGTAAATTTTCTGAAGAAATGACGCGATTCTTCTGGATTATTTAGCAAAAGTGCCGCACTATTGGGGTACTTACCTCGCCGACTTCATATGGGTCTACGAAAAGTGAGTACCTAGCTCACCTGAGTTGGGAAAACAAATGCCTTACGGAGGCTATAAAGAATGCAACTAACATCATTACAATGGGGCACGTTATACAACATGTTCTCCTTTGGATTAATTGCAATGCTCGCATGCACTGTGTACACGCTCGTGTCACAGGCTCGCGTACTCCCTAAATATCGCAACGCACTCGTGCTCTCATCGATGGTTACTTTCATCGCTGCTTACCACTACTGGCGTATTTTCAATTCATTCAACGAATCCAGTTCAGCTGGTATGGTCAAAATAGGTAGTGAGCAAGGATCATTCAACGAGGCTTATCGTTACGTTGACTGGATTCTAACTGTGCCATTACTACTCGTTGAAGTAATTGCAGTGCTTGTCCTAACCAAGGAAATTTCACGCTCTTTAATCTCGCGTCTTGTCCCAGCCTCTGCTGCGATGATTGCACTTGGTTACCCAGGTGAAATTTCAGATGTACGAAACGAACAGATTCTTTTCGGTGTTCTTTCTACCATCCCATTCCTATACATCCTTTATGTTCTATTCGTAGAGCTAGGGAAGTCATTAGAACGTCAACCTGAAGGCGTTGCTGCAACCGTTGGTCGACTACGTTTACTTCTCATTGCTACATGGGGTGTGTATCCAGTTTCATACATCCTAGGCATGGGTGGGGATGCAGGTGCAAGCCAATGGGTTAACGTACAAATGGGTTACACAATTGCTGACGTATTAGCTAAGTGCGTATTCGGTCTAACAATTTACAAGATCGCACGCATGAAATCAGCTGCCGAAGGCATGAAAGAAGATCACTAATTAAGTAATTAAGTTAGAAAAGCCGAACCAGAAATGGTTCGGCTTTTTTATTTGAAACTAACATTTAGAGTAACTTCAAAAGGCTTTCTTGGAGCCAGCCAATCCATGCGTAAACCGCGTAAACCGCTTTCATCGGATCGCTCTCAACCATCAATTCATATTTTTCATGTTGTGGCTTAGCATCTTTTTCCACGCCAATATCTAATCGAACTGCCAGCGCTAGTCGAATGTCATTCATGCCGGCCAACCAAGAGATTTCATCTCCAACTTCAATTACGGTCGTAATGTGGGCAACATCCAACGGTGAATCATTATCCCAATCTTCATCTTGCGGCATGAGCGCTTCGCGAATTGTCATTGCATTTGCGCGCTTTTTTTCACGCAAACCATGTTCGGTATAACGACGAAATTCCGCAGACTGTTCGGCATCTTTATATGCACTCGGTAATAGTCGAAGTAAGACTGGATCGATTGGCGGCGCATCGTTGGTAGAAATTCCAACCATCCGCATTAAATCATCAACGGTATGACCATCCGATAAATGCAAACCGCCATCTTCTTCACCCAGTAATTCAATTATTTGTTCAGTTAAATTGATTAATACATGGGCTTCTTGGGATGAGAGCGTGATTATGATTTTTTCATCGCCACTTCTTAAGAATCCTGACATTATTTAGATTTCATCATCGCGTTGCAGGGTAGCCCAGAGTCCATATTCATGGAGCCGTTGGACATCTAGCTCCATCTCTTCACGAGTGCCCGAATTAACTATTGCTTTACCTTCTACATGAACTTTCATCATTAACTCCGTGGCTTTTTCTTTTGAGAAACCAAAGAGAAGAATGAATACGTGGGTTACATAACTCATTAAATTAACGGGGTCATCCCAAACTACGCAGACCCAAGGACGATCTGCGCGCAGATCGCTTTTAGCTTCGGTCTCGGTTAGCGTTCCCATTTTCTAATTATCGCGCTATCTAATAGAAATTATGAAGTTCTCGCTCACGCCGAGCGCACTGAGCGGAGTTGCGACGCTCTTTATCCGAAATGTTGTAAAGCCATCATTTAATTCAATAAAGGAGAGCGTGAATCGGCCATCTAAATCAGTAATTACTGGGTTTTTTAAAGTTACTTCCTTATAACTATCTCCAACCAATCTTTCTAAAGTTATTTTCACGCCACTTTCTTTTGGTTGGAGTAACCCAGAAATAATTACTTCCTTGCCGCGCGCTACCGAAGCGGGAGCTGCCAGTGAAATCTTTCTTTTATATTCAATGTTTAAATCTTTAGATAACCCTGCTACCCGTTCCCAAGAGCTTTCAGAAGTTGCACGCAGGATGGAATTCCCACTGAGCAGCGCTGAAATAACTAACGTGCCATCAATTGTGGTATTGCCAACATAAATTTTTCGCCAGGTACCATCGCTATTTTTAGCTTCGATATTTAATGGCAAGTTTGGAATTGGTTGTTTATCTGGAAGCGTGAATTGCAATTGCACTTTAATTGGATCTCCGTAAGTGGTGCTGTTTTTATCGGAGAGTAAAGTGGCTACTACTTGATCTGGCGCAATTGATTGCGCAAAAGTTCGAACACTTGGCATGGTCGCAGCATCTTCCATTCCTAATGTCCAAGCCATAATTCCACCTAACCGATACTTAGCGACCAGATTTGCGCGTGCAACATAAGAGCGAGCATCTTGATACCAAGCAGTCCGAGTTGCGGTACAAGTAGTCGGAGTGCCATCTGCTAAAAATCCAGGGAAAGTTTTACTGTATGTGAAAGTGACTTCGCCTTCATTTTCCATGTATTGCGGCGTTGCGCCATAGCCAGTAGCGAGTGAGACCGCATCCTTCATTACAAATGTAGCCGCTTTAATTTTGGTGTTAATAACTTTGGCATCATTAGGCGCGCAGGTTCCAACAACTTTGACCACCCAATCACGGCCATAACCTGGAACTCCAAGGAATATTTTCGAAGCAGGGATTACTGAAGTCGCATATCTGACTGCATCTTCAACCCAAATTAGTGGGCCAATTGGTCCAACTGTGGCAGTTGAATAGTCATAAGTCATTATCCGAAATCGATCTATATACGGTGCGATGTTTTTCCAGTCATAAACGGTGTAACCCTTACGTTTTGTGGCTGGATCGAAATCAACTGGGGCTGTAATAGAAAGTATTTTCATATCCGCGTGTAACGAGGCAGAGAGTTCCTTAACAAAAGCCACCCACCGCGGCCTTGTTGTATCCCAAGTCGTGTTGCCATCAATGAAAGCAAAATTTTCAAAATCTAGATCGATGCCATCAAAATTATTGACTTTAACTAAGTTAGTAATCGTGGCAACAATATTAGCTCTCGATTGCTGATTAGCTAAAAGATTACTTAATACCAACTTATCAGTGCCATCGGTAATCGTCGGAATAATTCCAATATTTAGATTGCGAAGCGTTGTGATCGAAACCGACATTGGATCGGTCAATTTAGCGGCTGCATATAAATCTAGAATATTTTTCTCACCTTTTAGCGTGTACCAAAACGGTGAAACTTCGCGAATCAAATCTTGATTCGCAACTACTGAAGCGATTGAGTTTTTAACTGAGTAATACGGTACCCAACCACTTAATATTTTTCGCGCTGGCAAATCTGCGGCGCTAATTGGTTGTGGCGAAATAATTAATTGGGATAACAGAGTAATTACTAATGCGCCGATTAATTGCTTTGCTACTAATTTCATTAAGGCTTTGGCGTATCTGGTTCTTTTCGCAGCCCAGCGTGAATCTCTTTACATGTTGGGCAGATTGGAAATCGTTCTGGATCACGGTTTGGTATCAATTTTTTTCCGCAGAGCGCGGTCACTGTTTTCCCGGAGACCGCCGCCTCAACAATTTTGTCTTTCTTCACATAATGCGAGACGCGCTCAT
>JABMMO010000012.1 GCA_013205455.1 Actinomycetota bacterium | reverse complement strand
TTATAACGGCTATCAAAAATGATTTAGAAAATGGCGTGATTGCCCAAGATATTGCAATTCTTGCCCGAACTAATTCGCAATTAGATCTGTTAGAAAAAGCTTTTATTGCCGCCGGAATTGAACATCAAGTTAAAAATTCGGAACGATTCTTTAATCGCACCGAAGTCCGAGATTTAATGAAAGTTATTCGGAACGCTTCAGTTTTATCGGAGGTAAATGGCGATTGGTTAAATGATTTAATTTCAGCAATTAAGCCATTCGGTGATGGTGAATATGTCCGAGCCTTTTTGCAATTAGGTCGCGAACTTTCCCAAGAAGGCGTGAATTCATTACGCGGTTATTTGCGAGAGCTAGAAGATCGCGCTGAGCAAAATAATCCGCCGACCCTGCCGGGCGTTGCACTAGCCACTTTGCATGCTGCAAAAGGTTTGGAGTGGGAGCGGGTTTATTTAGTGGGCGTAAGCGAAGGGGTACTGCCTTGGAGCGAACCAATCGAAGAAGAGCGCCGGCTTTTCTATGTTGGGCTGACGCGGGCGAAGCGCTCATTAACGCTCACCTACCACCAAACGCCGAGCCGATTCCTAGCTGAGGCTGGTTTAGTTAGCCTGTAATTAATTGATTTGCATCACTCTCTACCCATGGTTTACTCTTACGGTTCAACGTTTTACCAAGCGTAAAACACGAATATCTGGAGGCAGAAGATGAGCGCAACGCTTATCGCAAGCAAAGGCACCGCTGTTGCGGGCTGGCGCGCGCCTGCTCTCCGCCGAGATAACCGTTCATATTCTCGCGTTCTTGTCGCAAATAGTTTTACGAGCTATTTCGCAACCAAGAACTATTCGGCTAAGGCCTACCAAGGCACCTGGAGCGCTATCGGTTAATTAAAAACCGAAAAGAACCCCAGGGCCTCGAATCCAAAAAGGATTCGGGCCCTTTTTTCATTCCACCAGAAATACCCGAAAGAAATAAACCAGCAGTACTTATCGAGAGGCAAGGTGAGGACATGACAGTTCTCTTCAGTGAACTATTAATCCCAGGTTGGGCCGAAGGCGAAAACGCAAAGATTGGTTTAGACGCAGTTACCGGCAACTATGGATCCACATTTGGCGAGAGCGGTGCAACTACATTGCCGTGCCATAACACTGACCCAGAAACTTTCTTCTCAGATAAGCCGGCCGAGATTTCATACGCGAAAGCGCTCTGCGGCGATTGCCCAGTGCAACGTGCATGTTTGCAAGGCGCACTCTCCCGCCAAGAACCAGTTGGGGTATGGGGCGGCGAACTATTCGAAGATGGCAAAGTCATCGCGGCAAAGCGAGCGCCTGGGCGACCAAGAAATATTGTTGCGGCAACTTCAGTTGAAGTTGATTTTGCAGAGTTGATGGCGTCGGTGGCAAGCTAATTTAAATTAGTTATCGCTAAAACCAATGACAGCCACATTCGTTATGGAATCCCCAGCGCGAATGGGTTGGTTGTGAAATTCGCTCAACTTGGAATTGCACAATCGCCCCAAGAAAATCCGAGGTGCCGCAATCTGCGAATTGCGCTACATCCAGGGCGACCAATCCAGCAATGAAAGTGGCAATTGCTGCCGGAACTTCACGTTGCGGCAGCAATTTGCGAGATTGTAAAACTTCGTAACTCTTTTGGTCCCGATCTCTAATAGTTAATTCAATACATCTTAAGCATGGAGTTTTGCCAGAACGGATCATTGGGCCGATCGAAAATTTTCCGCAAGATAGTTCATCGATAATTAGAAACGGCACTGACTCAGACATCCATCTCTGCAAGTAATCAGCTTTCGGAAAACCTATTGAAATAATGAGTTTTGGCGTGAAAATTCGGCCCCGACGCTTGCTGGCGGTCGCGGTGTTTGATTTTGGGAAAAGCGCACAATGGGTTGCCATTTCCTTGATCGCAACTGATTTTTCGAGACCGATATCGCTATTTCGGAGGTAATTTCCGGAAAGATCGACCGCGCAACATTTACTTTCGCCATTATTTTTATTTTCGTGATCTGAGAAATATATTGATTGAAAACCGCTAGCCATTAAGGCTGCCCCTAAATTTATTGCAATCCTGGATTTTCCAAAAATTAAAATTGGAAACTCCGTTCGTTTCTGCATTATGGAAATACCACTATCGAGTGCACCGGTTCGCCAAGTTGCAATTTCAAGTTCTGGCAATAACCGCTCTGTAATCGCAATCACAGAACCATCGAGCGCAGCGTTTTCGCGCTTATCCTCAAAACGATGACTTAAAATTAGCCGGGGTGGTATGAGATCGAGCAACCCAGATTTTAATAATTGTTGGGAAATGGATTTCAATAATGAAATTGGGGCGCCAGATCTTTCAGAAATTTCAGTGAGCGAAATCTTTCCAGTTAAGTATGTGAGTACTTTTAATAAAAATGTCGGTGAGTAGGTGCTTTCGAGAATTACTCCGCGAGATTTATCGCCAACATAGATTTCCAATCCACCTGCGCTGGCCGAGTTTCTTGCTCTGGCTGTTATGGATGTAGCATTGATCCCTACTTTTAAGCGGGGCTGTGATTTTTCAGTAATTTGATAGCTCATCGCCCAACCTTGGCGGCTTGAGATGGTCGCTTTGGTCTCACCAACCTAATTTTGTGGAGTAGCTCGCTTAAACATTCAAAGCGTTCTTTGGTAGTTCCGTTCCGTAGCAACTGCGGTTATAAAAAAAATCGAGGACGCCCTATACGGGACGCCCTCGACCTTTAAATCTTTTGGTGAAGCTTTATTGCGCCTTGCCGAGAATGCGGTTCACCTTGGTGCCACATGTTGGGCAAATACCCTGTGCCATGCGACGACCTGACTCGGAGACTTTTACGTTTCCTTCGAACTCGCGCTTTGCTTTGCACTTAACGCAGTAAGCCTCGCCTTTATATGTCTCTGCCATTTTTTTCTCCTATCGCCGCAGGCCGATGCGAGAGCCTCCCGCTATCGCCATGCGAATGCGCTCACGATACCCCCGTGCCACGCTTAAATCCTCGATTACGTAGGCGTGGGGCGGTTTATTTACGCTCGCGCCCCAGATTCATAGCCTTCGAGGAAGGCGCTCGCCGTTTCGCCCTCGCTAAATCGTTCTAAGAGGTCGGCAAAGCCCTTGCTATGGTCGGGAATCCGAAGATGAATCAACTCATGAAGTAAGACATAGTCGATGACATAGCTTGGGGCGCCGTTTAACCGCTCTGAAATCCGAATGGTCCGATCAACTGTGGTGCAAGATCCCCAACGCTCGTTCATGGCGCGCCAGGTAACGCTCGCCGGGCGCTCGCTAAATTCCGGAAGGTAGATCGCCATCAATTCAATCGCCCGCTCGATTAAATCGCTATCGCTAATCCGCTCCCGAGCTTCTCGAGTTAAAACTCGTTGCACCATCTCTGGGATTAAATCTGCAACTTGGCCCCGAGGTAATCGCGCTGGAATTTGAATCACGATTGCCCCTTGTTCGCGATAGGCGCTGATTGACCGACTCCGGCGGGTATTACGAATTACTCGAATCTCAGCGCCACCAGTCGATGGTGAAGCTGGGATTCGGACTTCTGGGGCGATTGGAATGGCAGATTTCCCGCTCCGTAACCGTTTTGGCGCTTGCTGCTTCTTATCTAATTGGGTGATTGGCATATCGGCGAAGTTAGCTGGAAATATCGCATCTTGAATGAAGTTATCCAGAGAAAAGGTAGGTGCTTTCTTATCCACCGTTCTCGCTCCTAACTTGAATCCGATTTAACGACCAGGCTCGCTCCACCGCTAAGTATGAGTTATCCACTTAAAAGTTCGAGTTATCAACACCTTATCAACAGCCACTTTTTATTTGAAATCTTAAGGCTTCCTTGAGAGTTATAAAGTATTTATATAGTTACAAAACGGATGAAAATAATTTTTCTTTTTCGGAGCGTAATATTTAATAAAATAAAATTTAATTGATAAAAATCACTTGGCGTAGGTTGATAATTACCTGTGAGTGTCGTACTTTGCGGTTACGAAGTCCTCGGATAACCGTTCTTTATCTGCAAGGGGAAGGCAGATAACGAATCGTGCGCCCGGGGGCTTCGCTTTTTAATTTGCAACTTAAATCAAGCCAGAAAGATCATCGGGCACGATTGTGCTCTTTAAAAATTTAATCGGATCAGCTAAATCCCTTTGTTCTGGTAGCAATACTGCGTCTTCCCAAAGCCGATCGCGATTTTCCGCTTTCAGCTCACCAATTTCACGCCAAAAAGTTGCGCATTCACGGGCAGTTCTAGGTGAAACTTCTAAACCAACTAGTGCAGCAAATAGTTGTTGGGTTGGTGATTGGGTAGCGCGTCGTCGAGCTTGGGTTTCACGAAGTTTTAATAACGATGGCAATCTATCGCCAGCTGCATCTACTACTACTTGGTCAATCCAACCTTCAATTAACGCAAGTACCATTTCAAGTTTTGCTAGCGCGTTACTTTGTGCTTGGGTTTCTCCTGGCGTAAACATTCCGCTAGTTAGTGCGTGCGAAATAGATTCTGGATTTGCTGGATCTAATTCACCCGAAGCGAGCGCTTCTTGCGCTTGTTCTTGGATTGCCGAGAAATCAATCTGGATTCCTTTGCCATAAGCAGTGATAGTGCTTTCTAAATATTGGGTTAGCCATGGGGTATTTGCAAATAATCGAGCTGCAGAAATTTCACGGAGCGCTAGGAAAATCCGCACTTCAGCTTCCGGAATTTCAAGTCCGTCACTCCACTTTGCGACATTTTGCGGAATTAAAAATGTCCGCGCTGGTTTTAAGAGCGGCAGCGCTACATCGTTAGCTCCAGTCAACGTAGTTGCGAGGTTTCCGATGGTCTGACCAAGTTGGGTTGCGATCATTGAACTCATAAAGGTTGACATCACGCCCGCAATATTTCCGATACCTGGAATCGGCATCTCGGCTGCGTTGGTTTCAGTTGTAATCGCGTTAGCCATGCCCTCACTTAGGCCATCTATTAGCGGTTTTGCTAATTCATGCCAACCAGTTAAGGAAGCGGCGGTCCATTCACCTCTTCCCATGGCACAATTTTCTGGGATCCCGAGCGAAGGAAATGTAGTTGCGCCATCGACCCATAAATCTGCAATTGTAAAAGCCTCATGAATTTGATTTAAATCAGTTAAACCTACGGGCAATTCGCCATGAGCACTTAATGTTTTTCGCGAGATATCTCGGATGACATCACGAGATAGATTTGCAGCGGTTCCAGAACCAGATAGCGAGGCGATCAAGGACTTTATATCTAAACCCATTCCGGAAAACTGCTTAAATATTTCAGCAAAGTGTGGATTATCTTCCGGATTACCATCTTCATTTTCGGAATTATTGGAGCCATCATCGCTCGGTGGTACAAATCCAAAATTCCCACTCATTTAATCGCTGCCTCGTTTCAGTTACCGCTATAACCGTAAAAGTACTCGCTTTCTTCCCAACTGTTCTAGGCTACGGCCATGAACCCCGAAAGCTTCTCGGCCGCCGCAGCTGCAACATCTAGCGCACCAGTATCTGCACTTATCTGGTGGTTAATCCCGCTCTTCGGGCTAATCGGAGCGCTAGGTTACGTTCTCTGGCTCTCTAAGTATCAATCTAAATTTGAGAATGAAACCAACCGCTCCGTCAATAACTTTCGCAAGTTTCAAAATTCATTAGCGGTGCAGCAAGCGCCAAAGCCGACCGTTACTCCAAATGAGGATAAGAGTGCCGGTAACGCCGCTAGTTAATAAAATCCATACCCCTTCAAAAGTAATACTTTTAGGGCTTTTTGTGGCTGCTTTGCTAGCCCCACTCCCATATGTATTAATCGCGCCCAGTACTCCCGATGATGTTTTAGGTAAATTGATTTCGATCGATGGCGTACCAACTTTTCAAGATCGCGCCAAAGATAAAACCATTAAAAGCCGACTCTTCATAACTTCAGTATTGGTGACAAATCCAAATTCTTATATTAGCGGTGGCGAGATACTTTTAAATTGGATTAGTGGGGATACCGCAGTTTTGCCACATGACTCAGTTTTCCCACCAGAGAAGACCGAAGCCCAAGTTACTGCGGAAAATACCGCTGATATGAAAAATTCTCAGTCTGAGGCCACTGCTGCATCGTTGAGTTACCTCGGCTACGATTTAAAAAGTGCAGTTGAAATTACCGATATTAAAATCGAATCCGATGCGTTTAAGAAGTTGCGAAAATCAGATCGCATAGTTTCAGTTGCTGGAACTCGAATTAGCAAAGCTTCCGATATTCGAGATGCTTTAAAAGCAAAGAAAGTTGGGGATTTAGTCGCAATTACAGTTGCTCGGGATAACTTAACTTTCTTGGTAAAGCTGATGGCTAATAGCGAAGGCGCACCAGTAGTTGGAATCTTTGTGAGTAATTCCTATGATTTTCCAATCTCAGTGAAATTTAATTTAGAACGAACTGGCGGGCCCAGTGGGGGACTGATTTTCTCCCTGGGAATTATCGAAAAGTTAGCGCCGGAAGATTTGCTCCGCGGCCGTAAAGTTGCCGGCACCGGCACAATTGATGCCGCTGGAAATGTTGGACCCATTGGCGGCATAAATGAAAAGTTAATTGGCGCAGCTAAGGCTGGTGCTACGATTTTTCTGGCGCCAGAAGCGAATTGCGTTGATTTGACTGATATACCTAAAGGTTTGATTGTGATCCCGGTAAAGACCCTAAAAGCTGCGGTTTCCGTGCTTCAAAGTGAGAACCCGGCCACATTCTCGGGGTGCAAGTAGTTAAAAGAAATGGCTAAAGTAGGGCCATGACCTTTGGTGAATTCGCAAATAATCCGTTCCGTAACTTACGTCCAAAAAACCGCAAAGTTGGTCCGCTGACCATCTCATTCATCGCCCTTGCCGTGGTAGCGGTTGTTCTCGTTAGCTTAAGTGGTTTTTATGCTGACCTACTTTGGTTCCGCTCGGTAAATTTCACAAAAGTCTGGAGCACAATCCTAATAACTAAGATTGGGCTCTTTATTGTTTTTGGGTTAGCAACTTCGCTAGTGATAACTAGCAATATTTTTATTGCATATAAAAAGCGCCCAATTTATGTGCCACTTACAGTCGAAGCCGATAATTTAGAACGCTATCGCGCTCAGATTGAACCAATCCGTAAGTTGAGCATTATCGGAATTGCAGTAGCGCTATTTTATTTTGCTGGATCAGCAGGTACTCGGCTCTGGGAAATTTGGATGCTCTTTAAAAACTCAACCGCATTTGGAATCAAAGATCCGCAATTCAATATGGATATTTCATTTTTTGCTTTCAAACTACCGTTTTGGCAAGCGTTAATTGGCTGGGCCTCCTCCACTTTAGTTTTATCTTTAATTGCCACCACGATTGTTCATTATTTATATAGTGGAATTCGCCCGCAAGTTCGCGAAGACCGAACCACGGTTGCCGCCAGGGTCCAACTCTCGGTGCTGCTTGGTGTATTAGTTTTAGTAAAAGCTGTTGCCTATTGGTTTGATCGATATGCGCTTGCGCTTAAAGATGGAAAGTTAATTACTGGACTTTCTTATACCGACGTGAATGCAGTGTTACCCGCTAAAGCGATCTTGACTGGAATTGCAATTATCTGTTCGTTGCTCTTCTTTGCCAACATCATTCGTCGCTCTTGGGTACTGCCAGCCGCTGGCGTAGCGCTGCTCGGCATTTCTTCACTTCTTATTAGCGGAATCTATCCAGGCATCATCCAACAATTTCAAGTAAAGCCAAGTGAATCTTCAAAAGAAGAGCCATATATACAACGCAATATTGATGCGACTAGAGCTGCCTATGGTTTAACTGATATTGATATGCAAGATTATCAAGCAACAATTTCAACCACTGCTGGCCAGCTCGCAAATGATGCGGCAACTATTTCAAATATTCGCTTGATGGATCCAAATGTTCTTTCGGCCACATTCCGTCAACTACAACAGATCAAGCCTTATTACACATTTGGTGAATCGCTAGATATTGACCGATATAAAATTAATGGCGTAACTCGCGATGTGGTTGTTGCAGTTCGTGAATTAAACATTGCAGGTAACCCGCAACGAAATTGGATTAACGATCACTTGGTTTATACCCATGGATTTGGTTTTGTTGGCGCGTACGGAAACTCGGTCGATGCCGATGGAAAACCTAATTTTATAATTGGCGATATCCCACCTACAAAAGCGTTAGGTGATTTTGAACCAAGAATTTATTTTGGTGAAAATGTTCCAGATTATTCAATCATCGGTGGCGCTACCGGTGGCACAAAAGTTGAATTTGACTATCCAGATGATAAATCTGCGAACGGCCAAACTAACTACACATATACCGGTAAAGGTGGCGTCCCGATGGGGTCACTCTTCTCTCGGTTGTTATTTGCGATTAAATATCAAGAACAGCGAATTGTTCTTTCTAGTTTAATTAACTCGAGCTCGAAGATTCTCTTCGAGCGAAACCCGCGCGACCGCGTTGCAAAAGTTGCACCATGGTTAACTCTCGATGGCGATCCATATCCTGCAGTAATTGATGGAAAAGTTATTTGGATTATTGATGGTTACACAACTAGTGCGGGTTATCCATATGCCAAGAAAACATCACTATCTGGCGCAACTGCGGACGCGTTAACTGCGAATTCAACTTCGATTACGGCACAACTAAATACTTCAGTTAATTACATTCGTAACTCGGTAAAAGCAACGGTTGACGCTTACGATGGCACAGTCTCGCTCTATCAATGGGATGAAAAAGACCCAGTTCTATCCACTTGGAGTAAAGCATTTCCTGGCGTTATAAAGCCAAAGAGCGCGATATCGGAAGGCTTGATGAGCCATATCCGTTACCCAGAAGATATTTTCCGAGTCCAACGCGAAATTTTGAGTTCGTACCATGTACAAACTGCAAATGCTTTTTATGGCGGTCAAGATTTCTGGCGGGTACCGCGCGACCCATCAACTTTTGGATCTAATGCAAGTGCCCAACCACCTTATTACTACACCCTTGAAATGCCAGGTGCTAAGAAGCCTGCATTTTCATTAACTACGCCATTTGTACCGCGAGGTGGTCGTGAAAACTTATCTGCATTCGCAGTTGTGAATTCAGATCCAGGTCCAGATTATGGAAAAATTACGGTTCTGCAATTACCGCGTTCTACAAATATCGCCGGACCTTCACAAGTTGCATCTAACTTTGAAGCAAAACCTGAAGTTGCAACTGCGTTATCGTTGTTACGCCAAGGCGGTTCCGATGTAGTACTTGGAAACTTGTTAACATTGCCAGTCGGAAGCGGTTTGCTATATGTGCAACCAGTCTATGTTCGCGCAACTGCAAACTCTTCTGCATATCCATTGCTACAAAAGATATTAGTTTCTTTTGGAGATCAAATTGGATTTGATAGTTCGTTACAAGGAGCGCTCGATCAAGTATTCGCCGGTAACTCCGGAACAAAAATTGGCAGCGTACCTACTGCTAATGGTTCGAGCACAACATCGAATTCATCTGCATCAAATAAAGCACTCGCATCTGCGCTAGCAAGTGCACAATCTGCTCTCGCAGATTCGCAAATAGCGCTGAAGAACGGCGACTTTGCTGCTTACGGAAAAGCGCAAGATCGTTTGAAAGCAGCGATTGCAGCAGCGATTTCCGCACAACGCGGTTAATTTCGCTAACAAATTGAGCGAATTTCCCAATAGCTCATCAGTCCAATAAGATTGGCGAACCGACGCGGGGTGGAGCAGCTCGGTAGCTC